>CAITEL010000302.1 GCA_903891375.1 uncultured Neisseriaceae bacterium | reverse complement strand
TTGGGAATTTTGTATGGTTAGTTATTTGCATATTTATTTCCTGTTATTGGTTATTTGATATTTATTTATCTTAGCCTTAATCATCAAATTATAAACAAATTCACACAAAAATCATATATTAATTTAAGTATATTAAGTATGCAAAAAAATTACTAACTTAAACTCTATAGCACTATTTAGCATGTTCACAATAATGATGCACTTATTGACAAATGGTACTTAGATGTATTACAATTCATCTATAGTTAATACGCTAAATCAAGAGAGGTGAATCATGCTAGAATTAAATATACTTGATGACTTAATGCTGTTTGTTAATGTAGTAAAAGTGGTACATTTTCAGCCGCCTCAACCAAGCTAAATATACAACAACCAACTATTAGCCGAAGAATAGTAAATTTGGAAAATAAACTAAATACCAAGTTATTTATTCGTGGTGGATATAAGTTAGAGCTATCTGAAATGGGTAAGGAGTTATATGATAATTTAAACAATGACTTGTGTAACTTAGAAACTAAAATTGATGATCTAGTTAATAATCGGGATGATTTAAACGGAATAATTACGGTGGTTTTACCACCAATTTTTGCTGAAGTATTTATTATCCCATTTTTATCAGAATTTTATGATCAATACCCTAGGATAACCATTAATTTGTTTTATGATTTTCAGGATTTATCCAATTATGAATTTAATTTTGATGTAGCTGTTACTACCGTATTTCCTAGAAAAGATTATTTTGTAATTCGTAAATTATTCTCCGAAAATACTTTCCTATGTGCATCACCTTCATATTTGAAAAAACATTCACATATAGAAATAAAAACATTGAATGATTTATATAAACATAAAGTATTTATTCCTAAATTACAAAGTATGATTTATTCCAACTGGAAATTCTTTAATCGTACCACTGGCAAGGAAGAATACTTAATTTTTGACAATCTACATGGAATGTTTGATAACTCATATGCAGCAGTAAGCCTCGCCAAAACTGGTGCTGGAATATGCCCACTATTAAAATTTGTTGCCAATAAATACATTAAAACTGGTGAATTAGAGCGTATATTACCGGACTATAACTTAGAAGATCTAGACTATTATATAGTCAAACCAAACGAGTTTAAAAATAAGCGGGTTGCTGCTTTTCTTGAGTTTATGGATTATTGTATGAATAAATCCAAAGCAAATGAGGAATAATATATTTTATTTTTAATCTGCTTTGGATCATAAGAGTGAATCAAAATCAGTTTTTATAATTAATCATTTTAATGTATATTAAATGTATTAGTTGCAACGGCACTTTTACCCGATACTGTAATATAGGCATTTATACTTTCAACCGATGCTGCACCAGACTTAGGGGTTACTTGAATATTACAACTTCCACTACTAGTGCTGAAAGTACAAGTATTTGTGCTTAAGTTCATTAATGGCCCCCCAATTATTGTTGCTGTGACATTACCGGGTAAACTTCCATTATTTCCTAAAGTTAAAGTTAAATTACTAGTTTGACCAACTGAAGTACTTGCACTTAGAGTACTAAACCTAAATGAATATACCGGCAAGGTATAACTTACACTTGCAACAGTATTGGTGTGTTGGTCAAACGGGTAAGATATTTGTGGTGAGCTTATTGTAACATTGCCAGGTGCTAATCCATTAATTGTAAAATTACAATATTGATTTCCTACACCTAATTTACATGATGGATCTGTAGTTAACACACTACCATTTGATGAGTTAAGATAAAAATTCATTGGCAGCGGCCATTTTGTTTCACCGGTAAAGATTAAACTAGCATAATCAGATTGACCAACAAATATTGCTTTAGGTCCATACATATATAGTTTCCCTGCAACAGTTGCTGGCCAATAATTGTAGTAACTACCCGTAATGGATGGTATACTATACCCACCTGCTGAGGCGGTTATACTAAATATACTCGGTGTTGATGAACCGCCAACCCCCCCAATAGCCGGAAGAACTGGATTCACTGTTGCTATACAGTAAGGCATTGCATCAGACAATGTACATGAGCTAGGAACCAAGCTAGTGATTAAACTCGGGCTATTATTTGCAAAATTAATTGTTGTATTTTGCCCATAGCTATTATTTAAACTTGCAACAATGGTTTGTTGTGGAGATGAATAAGCAGTATTTAGTAAAAACTGGTCTGGAGTTGAAATTGTTATATTCCCAGTGGCTGCACTATTTACAGTTAGTACAAAAAATTCGCTAACGCCAATTGATGTAGTTACGTTAATATTAGTCGTACCTGCAGATATTCCTTGTGCAATAAATCCACAATTATTATTATTATTATCATACAACATAATACAAGACGATGGGGTTAATTGTACAGATGCTACACTAGGATTACTTGAAGTTATTGATAATATTGGCAAAGCAGCAACCCCAACTGGGTTAGAAGTTAGTTTAATTATACCCTGTTTAGTTTGCCCAACTGAAATGGTTGCTGTTTTTTGGCTATTAGATTGATCAACTAAACTTACTAATCCTGGATGAGATGAACTTATCGTAAAATAGCTACTTAGGTCAGAGGTAAGAATCCTATTGCTCGGGTCGGCATATGCTGCAAGTGTAGTTGATCCAATATATAGTGATCGCACTGGAATAGTACAGATTGGAGTACTGGTAGATATCATACACCAATTAATCGTTTGTGATGCAATATGCATATTTCCCAGATATGTACTTACCATATTAATACCAGGTGCATAAAGTTGATTCCCTACTCCACTACTTCCGATGAGACTTAATGTCATATTAGTTACAATATTTACATCAGGCATGTTCTGAGTAGTTAAACTCAATGTACCTAAGCGTGCAGGAGTTACATTAATTGATTGTGTTATTGGACTAATTCTACTATTTAATGAAGTAACAGTAATTGAATTACCATCTGATGTCAAACCAGTTACATTAATTGTACAAGTATTTTTGGTATCAGATATTATACATATTGCCGGTGAGAATGATACTGAAAGACCAGAACTATCGTTAGGAGTTATCATTACTTGAGTAGATTCAATACCAAAGCTACCAGTGTATTGTAGTGTAAGTGTTGTGCTTTGTCCAGAGGTAATATTTGTATTTCCTGTAATACTTAAGTTACCATATTGAATAGCTTTAACTGAAACTATACTAGTTAATATAGGATAATGAGAATTATTTGCGGTTGCAGTTATAATTGCACTTTCACCATTGAATCCAGAAATACCACTTTCAACAATTAGAGGGATACTACAAGTATTCTTTGTATCAGATACTACACAAGAGCTTATAGTGTTTTTAACTATGTTTTGGTTGCTTGATTTAATATTAACTACTAAAGCTTCTACTCCTTGGCTACCAATTAAACTAAGCGATAGCTTAGGCAACGATCCAACTGCCAATGTTTGATTAAGCATGTTGAAACTTAAAACCCCATAATTTGCAGGAATAACTACATTTGATTCAATCGTTACTGGTATAGTTGCAATACTATATCCAGAAGCCACCGCACTAATGTTAGTTATTCCAGTTAGCTTTCCAGTAACAATAATTGGACAACTAAAATTATTGGCTATAGTTAAAGTGCAACTTGAATTTTGTATGGATATATTATTATTACTAGTGCTAAGATTTACCGTTAAACTAGAAACCCCTCTACTACCAGATAAAGATAAAACTGTACTCATTCTACTTTCAGTGTCTATATCTAAACTAGAAACTCCAAATATGAGATTTCCCAATATACTACTAACTGAAACTGAACTACTTGTAGTTGTATAATTATTTGCAGTTGCAGTAATTTGGGTGGTATCTACGCTATTTGCTGAAATTGGTATATTGCAGATTGGCATTTGCGTAGATAATATGCAAGTGCTAATCGTTGAATTTACAACACCACTATTTTGTGATTGAATAGTTACATTTAGACCAGATACATTACTACTACCCTCTAAAGATAATAACAAATTACCTGTACCCCCAATCGTCATATTACTATCAATAGTATTAAATGTAAGGGTTCCAAACACAGTGGGATTACTAATTGTATTAGGCAATACCCTAAGTGGTATGGCAGGTATAGTTTGATTA
>CAITEL010000301.1 GCA_903891375.1 uncultured Neisseriaceae bacterium | reverse complement strand
TTGGTTAAACCTTATCATATCAACTGATGTAAGATAATCATAGTGTTTCTCATTGCCGATTCACCCCACATATGCGGAAAAACCCAATATTCATGCAACAACGCCGAAACTAGAAATGAGTTGACAGCTATTCGTGATGATTTGCTTAAAACTGTCAAATCGACTGTATTACCAATGAGTTATGATGGTTTGCATCAGACGCATTGAGTACAATAATTTTAATGCATTGATTTTTTAATTTCTTCAATTTGTGATTTACTTAAATGTGTAGCTTTCGCAATTACTGATTCATCAATCCCAGATTTAATTAATTCTTGGGCAATTTCTTGTTTAGCTTCTTGCTCACCTTCAAGTTTCATAGCATCAATAAAGTTCATAATTTCTTCTCCATAATTAGGAATTTGTTGTTTAATTTTTTCAATCAAAGGCTTTATTTCTTCAACATCACGCGCACCAAATAAATATAAAATGCCACGATCTACCAAAGATTGTTTAAGTCCACTCGCCTTACCTAGTAGTAAAACTTCAATTATTGTTTCAATAATTGCTTTAAAATCTCGAACTCGTACTGCCTTTTGTAGCATTTCTAGTACAGCCACTCTACCATGTTTAAATATTTCAGTTGTTTCCATGGTAGTTAAATCAATTAATTTGAAAGTGCCTAATTTAGCACTGTCAAATAATTCGTTATTATCAAATAAATCTATTATATTTGATGAATATGGGTATGGCGATCGGACACCATTATAAAATACCAACGGCACAACCATAGGTAATGGTAAAGTTTCACCATATTTTTCTATATGATTTTGAATAATTGCTATTTGGTAACGAATTATTCTCAATGGCATTAGCTTATCTGGTGTAGATTGGTGTTCTACTAGCGTGTAAATATATGCATACCCTTTGCCGCTCTTTAGTGCTACACGGTATACAACATCTGAGTTATGTAGCTTCAAATCATCTTCTATATACGAAGTTGATTCAATATTCAATGTATTTAAATCACATTTGGCTAACACTTCTGGAGCCAAATGTATTGTTAAAAAATCCTTTGCAACCTCAATGTCGGTTAGAAATTTTCTTGCAAATGGATCATGCGACGGTGTTATTTTATTAGCCATATAACATATTTTACCATAAAATGAGAAATTGTTTTTTAATTTGTCTATAATTAAAGCTATTAGCAGTTAAAAACTAGCTTATTATTTAATAATTTTTGCAAAATAATCTTTGAAATATTCTTTAATTAAGCGATTTAACATTTTTGCGGCTATCTCATCGGTTTTTTTACTGACATCGTAATATTCATGTGTTGCCATTGTTAGTAGATCTTTCCACGCAACCTTATCAAACACAATTTTTCGCGTTATAGTTGTAGCTTCTTGATTTTCAACCGATGCTGTTATTATTTCTTGTGTCATACGTTTCTCCAAAAATTTAATTAATTGGGCAATACTCAACATAACCATGGCAAATACGGAGCTTTATTAATTTTTTGTATTTAGTAATGGCTTCATCCAACGTATCACACCAAACATGTTTATATATTCGTCTATTTT
>CAITEL010000300.1 GCA_903891375.1 uncultured Neisseriaceae bacterium | reverse complement strand
TATAAATGTTATCAAAAGATAGAAATGTTAAATATAAACAGAAAGTGCGTCTTGATTTATTTGGTGATGATAATATCCATACAAATACATCTTATCAATACTCAATAACAAATAATGGTATAACCAATGGTATAAGATTAAGATTTGCTTTAAAAAATGCATTATCTGATATAGTATTGAGTCAGAATGCACGTTGTATTGTTGAGACATGTAATATACCCACTTTAACAAATACTGGTAGTAAATACGTTGTTTTACGTTTGGTGACTTCAAGTAATGATAAATGTTGTGATACAAAAAAGTTTCTCAATGGAAATCCTATATTATTAACAATGGCACTTAGTGGTACAGTTGGTAGCAATAACACTTTATTTAATGCATCAGAATTTTTTTATAATATAAATGTTCCAGCTAATTTATTATCATTGGGTTATATTGATTTAGAATTAGAAGTACCATCACAAAATACTACAAGCATTGATTTTTTAACTGGTTCACCATTAGGATTCGTATTTTTTCTTAATTTAATTATCATTGATGAAGATCCTGAACTGACATTAGATACAACACTTGCACCACCTATTGATTATAAAAATTATCATAATAATATACCTATCAAACCTTACTAATATTAATAATTTTTTATCTAATTATTATTAATATGTCAGATTGTAAAGTAAATATATATGTACAATCAAAATTTAGAAATACTGATGAAACTGCGTCAAATTTTAAAGTTGTTATACCTGATGGATTATTAAAAGTTGGACCTAATGAATATTTTTCATTAGATGTTAACTGTTTTCATATGTATAATACAATTTATCAATGTAATACAAATTCTAATCATTTTCATCTAGTTTTTAGAAGATCTGATAACTCAGTGTATATGATTGGTGATTATAATTTAACAATTGGTAATCCTAATGTTTATGATGTGTTAAGTAATCTTCAATCATTATTATCAGTTTATTTAACATTAAGTTATGATAGATTGACAAATAAATTTACTTATTATAGAACATATTTTCAAGATTCAAATTATTATAACATGTATTTAAAACCTATTAATTCATCTAACTTTTTAGGATTGAAAAATAATGTTGAAACATTGATATCTTCTTTAGGTACTTTATGCACAAATCCTTTAAATGTTAATTCTATTCATGCTATTAATATTCAAATGGATGGCGATATTTCTTTTAAGAATAATAACGTTGATAATTGCTACGGATTTTATCAAAATTCAGATATTATATTACAAAAAGCAATAGACGTACCAAAAAACGGTTTAATAAAGTACGAAAATATTGATGGTGGTGATAGTTTCCATTATTTACTATGTAATACTGATAGGATTAAATATTTTTCATTTACTACTTACGATCAAGATATGAATATTATTAATGATTTGCCTGATTATTCTATACATTTACAATTTATCATCCATCAAAATGACAACACACAAAAATTATTGTCTAAATTAGTTGACTATACCAACCATTCATATTTAATTTTAGGCTATATTTTTGAGATGATGCAAAATTTTATAAATTGTTTAGTAAAATAAACTAACCTTGATATATATATATAATGCATACTATTGGTCATAGTAATTACTCAATCAGACTTATGAGT
>CAITEL010000299.1 GCA_903891375.1 uncultured Neisseriaceae bacterium | reverse complement strand
TTACATAATACCGCCAAATTAAAATCTTTACTACTTAATATGGTAGTAAAACTTTCTTTAATATAATTGTAATTAAACTTATTTTTCTCTTGCAGAGTTTCTGGCACAAAAAGACAAACCAAAATAAGCATTATGGTACTATAGATAATCAAAAAGATAAAACTTGCACGCCAAGAGAACATTTGTTCTAAATGCCCACCAATAGCTGGCGCAATTATTGGTCCAATCGACCAAGCTATTGTAATGTAATTTATCATATGGTGAAGTTTAGTTTCATCATCTTTAAATAAATCCACCATAGTAACTTTTTGCGATGCAACAAAAAAACCTACTGATACCCCCTGAATAAAGCGAAATAATAACACATAATAAATTGAATCTGAAAACACAATAATAAAGTTTATTAATATAAAAATAAATAATGAGATTATCGTCGTAATTCTTCTACCATATATATCTGATACTACACCTGCAAACAATTGACTTAATGCATAACCCGCTAAATATATGGTAATAGTGTACTGTGCCATGTGCTCACTAGTTGAAAAGAATTTTGTAACCGCTGGTAGTGATGGCACATAAATATCAACACCAAGACCAGAAATCGGAACTATGCAAAGCGCTATAATAGCTATCAGATTTTTATTCATGATGATTCGCACCCTAAAACAGATTCAACACTATTAATTATAATGTATTTTTGTTAAAATAGCTACTATAGATTTTTCTGAATTAATGTTTATTAATTAATTTGGTTGCTTACTACATTGGAAACGAATCATTCGAGTAAATGCAAAGCACAATAGTGTCAAAATTAAATATGCAACCATCAAAGGTACGGTAGATGATGTCGGGATTATTTTACTTAATATTGAACCACCAACTGCCGCAAAAATAAGAAACCCTCCTGCAAGAATAGAACCAGCATTACCAGCAAACCGAGGAAACATCGTCGCATTAAAAATAAAATAGTTAGAGAACACAAAACCAGCAAAAATATTATACATAGCCATAGGAATAACCAGTGCAAATATATTGAAGAACTTAAAGGAAATAGCCAAGGCTAAAATAGAAACAACTAAAAGCCCTTTTGATGCTACAATTACTTTTTGTGACAGCGTATAGTTATGTAGCATACGATTTAAGATATTACCTACAAACCAACATAAACCTAACAATAACGCACAATAACCAAAAATAATTGGCGAATACCCCATTTTACTCTCAATCATAAAAGTACCTATAGTGCTAAATGAAAGAGTTGCAGTATACAATGCACCATTACATAGTAACGCTAAATTGAAATTCTTGGTACTTAAAATTGTATTGAAACTCTCTTTAATATATCCATAATTAAATTTATTTTTCTGTTGCAATGTTTCTGGAACAAAAATACACACTAACATAAACATGATAACACTATACACAATTAAGAAAATAAAATTGGCTTGCCAATTAAATATGTGCTCTAAATAACCACCAATTGCTGGAGCAACTATTGGCCCAATAGACCAAGCTATTGTCACATAGTTCATCATATTATGCAATTTTTTAACGTCGTCTTTAAATAAATCCACAATTAGTGCGCGTTGTGATACAGCAAAAAAACCAACAGAAAAACCTTGAATAAAGCGAAATAACAACACATAATTTATTGAACTTGCAAAAATAATCGCAACATTCATAGCTAT
The DNA here is from genome assembly GCA_903891375.1 of uncultured Neisseriaceae bacterium. Classification (GTDB taxonomy): domain Bacteria; phylum Pseudomonadota; class Gammaproteobacteria; order Burkholderiales; family UBA11063; genus Aquella. Next base: position 4,511 of record CAITEL010000299.1, on the reverse strand, counting down.
AAAAACTATCAACGACAAAAGTGTAGTTAGCTTACGCCCATAAATATCAGACACAATTCCTGCACATAACTGACTAACCGCATATCCTGCTATATAAATTGTAATAGTGTTGTACCATATGCCCACTCGTTGCAAAAAAACTAGCCACACTTGGAAGAGACGGAACATAGATGTCAATTCCAAGACCAGACATAGGAACAATAAATAACGCAATTAATGTAATCAAATTTTTATTCATGAAACTATTTAACCTTCTAAAATAATTGTACTAGCATTTGCAATGAGAATTATAATATATCTTTTAACAACAAAACTACCGTGCTTTTACATGGATTTGTAATATGAATGACATTGAATTTTTAAATAATATAGCAAACTCTTTCAAACAAATTGAAGACGGGTTACCTAACCTAATTACTATAATAAAAAATTTAGATTCAAAGATCGTTTATGCTAGTAGTATCTACGCAACAATGGAGGGTAAGCCGATTTCTGAATTATTAGGTAAGACTGGCTTACCACCCAAGACTGGAAAATATAACCCAGAGACCTCAATTGCCGAAGATATTAACGTAATAACTCACAAAAAACGTTATGAATTTCTAAAAATCGGTAATTTTTGTAATAAAATACAGCCATTAATTGTAATTAAAGATCCTATAATTAACCGCACAACAGGAAATGTCGTTGGCATATTTTATTGGTGGAAGAAAATTAGCATGAATAGTTTGAATCAAGAAATCATTAGCTCATTTAATGTGATTAGTACAAATAAAACTGGTGTAACTATTGGAGTTAAACTTTCAAAACGAGAAAAGCAAGTGATTTTTTTATTTTTAACTAATCTAAGTAGTCAAGAAATCGCAAGTACATTATCCCTAATGGATAACAAAGTAATTACAAAAAGTACTATTGATGGACTTTTTACTGAACAATTATTTGTGAAATTTGCGGTACATAGTCGTGTAGCATTACGTGAGAAATTAATATCCCTTGGGTTTGACCATGTAATACCCAAAGAACTCTTAGTGAGTATCTCAATCCCGTTACATGAAATGAACACTTATTAAATTATAACTCATTTTTCTTGGTATACTTCTTTACGATGACCAAACTCTACCACGACTATTATTAATTTATCATCTTGAATGGTACTTAAAATACGGTGATCGCCAACTCTATAACACCAATTATTGCCAAACCTATTACCCTTTAAGGGCTTACCCCATAATCTAGGATTCTTGCAATTATCTAATCTATCATCCAACCATGTAATGATTCGTTTAGCCACTGATTTATCTATTTTCTCTAACTGTCGAATTGCAATTTCATCATATTCAATTTTAAAAACCAAAATTTTTCTTAACCTCTTCATGTGTATATTTTTTGTTATCTTGCTCCATAATGTCATCTATTCTATTACTATCTGCGATATCCTGTAGTTTTTCTATAACTGCATTACGAATAAAATCACTTTTAGTCATATATTGTTCATGCGTATAATCAATTAAACTTTGTTCGTAATCAATCGGTAGTTTAAATGTATGTACAACATAATTCTTCACTTAATGAATCCTTTATTATATAGTTAATACAATACAATATCACAATACGATGCAATACGTCAAATTTATTTTCAACATAAACCATAAGTACCTAGCAAGACATATGTTTTAATACATTAAAATCAATAGTGTCCGTTGCTGTACATTTTTTAAAAAATTGTGGTTTTAGAGCTAATGTACACAAGTAGTTTTAACTTAATTTTCTTAATGTCACGGATAATAACGGATCTAGTACCCTGTATTGACCAATTTTAATATATGGTAGCTCTAGATCGTTCATAGTGACCTTATAAATAAAATCTTTGTTTAATAAGGCATTAATACATTGTCTTTTATTCACCAAAGAAGATTTGCCATATCTTCTTGGGGAATATATAACTGTATGTCTACTTTTATTAATGTTCATCCTTAGTTGTGTAAGTTCATTGATACGATTACAAAACGCTTTCCCAGTTGCTAATTTAGATGGAAAATAATCAAAATGGTTGGAATGCTCCATGTAATATACCTCTTATATTATTGATGTTAAAGCTTATTAGTTAATGTTATAATGTGTGTGGCATATTTTATGTCACATATATTATAACATAAAGTGCTATACATTTAGGCTATTTTTTAAATACCGACTAAATAATCTCATCAACTTCACTATTTATTATTTAATGATAAATTGTGCAACGCACCTATATTTATCTCAGTATTTCTAGTATAATACCAAGTATGCTCAAAAGTAATATACTCGAAGTATTTGAGGACTGGACACGAAAGACTGAAATAAAATGCGACGACATATACATAAACATACTTTAGGAGCATTTTATGAAATCTGACAAAGTACAGTGTTCAAAGACGATGAGTATATATGGATAGTAAGGATTAATGAGGAATATCATGCAAAAAATAGTCTGGAAACCGAGTAAAGAATACATAAAATCTAGTCGTATTAATGAATTTATCAATTTCCTTAATACTCGCAAAAATATCTCCTTAGCAAATTCTGACGAGTTATATCAATGGTCTATAAATAAACCAGAAGATTTTTGGAGCAATTTTTGGCAATTTAGTGGAATCATATCCAGTAAAACATGGAATAGTGTACTTGAAAATGGAAATGATATGCTCAACGCTACATGGTTTAATGGCGCTAAACTAAACTATGCCGAAAACTTACTCAAAAGACGTGATAGTGAAATCGCCATAATCTTTCGTGGTGAAGATAAAGTTGAATGGAAGTTCACATATAAAGAACTATACAATACTGTAGCAAAGTTAGCTCAAAGCCTACGTAACATTGGTGTTAGAAGTGGCGACAGAGTTGCAGCATTTATGCCTAATCTACCACACACTATAATGGCCATGCTTGCAACTTCCAGTATTGGCGCAATATGGTCATCATGTTCCCCTGACTTTGGCGTAGCAGGAGTTTTAGACCGACTAGGGCAAATCTCCCCCAAAATATTATTTACCGTAGATGGTTACTACTATAATGGAAAACAATTAAGTTGCCACGAAAAAATAATTGACATCACAAAACATCTGACAAATCTCGAAAAAATTATAATTGTTAACTATGCAAATCTAAACAATGACATCAGTGCCATTAAAAACTCATGCTCATTTGATGATTTCATTAAAGATTCAAACGCAAAAACAATTAATTTTGAACAACTAGCCTTTAATCACCCTTTATTTATAATGTTCTCATCTGGTACCACTGGTGTACCCAAATGTATAACACATAGTGTTGGTGGTACTTTAATCCAACACCTAAAAGAACATATACTGCATACCAACTTAAAAGAAAATGATAGAATTCTTTATTATACCACGTGCGGTTGGATGATGTGGAATTGGCTAGTCTCTGCTCTTGCGACTGGGGCAACACTTATGTTATATGACGGCGCACCTATGTTAAAATCCAACAATGGTATCTTATGGGATTATGTTGATGCCTATCAAATCAATGTATTTGGCACAAGTTCTAAATACATTGCATCGTTAGAAAAAAGCGGATATATCCCATTAAAAGAAAACAAACTTACCAACCTCAATGCAATCCTATCTACAGGGTCACCACTATTACCCGAAAATTATGATTTTGTTTACTCCAATATAAAACAAGATATACGTTTATGCTCTATTTCTGGTGGTACCGATATAATATCATGCTTTGCTCTTGGCAACCCTACAAAGCCAATATACCGTGGCGAGCTGCAACAAATTGGCTTTGGTCTCGATATTAAAATTTTATTAGATGACGGGCATGAGGCTAAAACAGATGAAAAAGGTGAGTTATCTTGTGTAAAACCATTCCCCTGTCAGCCAATATATTTTTGGAATGACCCAGAAAAAGAGAAATATAAAAAAGCTTATTTTGATAAAATCCCAAATATATGGTGCCATGGTGATTTTGCCTCAATGACTAAACATGGTGGGTTAGTTATCTACGGCAGGTCGGATACTACTTTAAACCCTGGCGGAATACGAATTGGCACTTCAGAAATATACCGTCAAGTTGAAACAATTATTGATATTGCTGAATCTGTAGTAATTGGTCAAGAATTTAATGGCGATGTTAGAATTGTATTATTCGTTAAAATGCAACCCAATAAAAAATTAACCGAAGAAGTAATCAAGGATATAAAACATCGAATTAGATTTGGTGCATCACCACACCATATACCAGCTAAAATCATTGAAATTAATGACATTCCTCGAACAGTAAGCGGAAAAATAGCAGAACTTGCTGTAAAAAATATAGTACAAGGTGAAATTGTTAAAAACATTGATGCGCTAGCTAATCCTGAATCGCTAAAACTGTACGCTGATTTACCACAATTACAAGATTAATTTAGTTAATTCACAGTATCACATATGTTTTATTTTTGTTTAACCCTCGGCACTCCATACTTAACCCATTATGAAATGCGTACCGTGTGGCACTTA
>CAITEL010000298.1 GCA_903891375.1 uncultured Neisseriaceae bacterium | reverse complement strand
CATCCCTGCCCCATATTGGGTATCGTACCCTGATATGGTTCTTTTAGCTAATGGAACACCCGTATGTGTTAGTTCTGGAATTGAGGATAATTTCAAAATATCGGCAACTAAATTACAAAAGGCAATTACCACTAAAACCAAAGCTGTTATTTTAAATAGTCCAAATAATCCAACAGGAATGACATATTCACCACAAGAATTACAAGCTCTAGCTAATGTATTAATGGAACATCCTAATATACTTATCATCACTGATGACTTATATGAACATTTACTTTTTAATGACGATAAATTTATAAACATTGCCAATGTAAAACCAGAATTATTACCTCGAACCATAGTGATTAACGGTGTATCCAAGGCATATTCTATGACTGGATGGCGTATTGGCTTTTCCGCATGTACAAATAAAAAAATCATCAAAGCAATGGATATTATTCAATCACAATCAACTTCTAACCCATGTTCTATTGCTCAATATGCTGCAGAGGCTGCCCTTAATGGTGGCTTAGATTGTGTTGAGCCAATGCGTCAATCGTTTATTAAACGTCATGCATTTGCTGTTAATCGTATTAATCAAATAAATGGTTTATCTTGTATTAAAGCACAAGGTGCATTTTATGTTTTTATTAATTGTAAACAGGCAATCGAAAATCTATTTAATCAACATAAAATCAGTGTGAAAAATGATTTAGTATTTTCTGATTACATATTAGAAAATTGCTTAGTGGCACTCGTACCTGGTAGTGCTTTTGGATTAGAAGATTATGTAAGGATTTCTTTTGCAACAAATATCGAAGAGTTAACTGAAGCATTTAATCGCATAGAAACACTCCTTGGTAAAAAAGTATAAATTTTATCCATGAAAAAAATTAACAATGTAATAAATGTGTGTTTAGGAAATTTCTTTGAAATGTATGACTTTATGGTATTCGGATTATTTGCCTCGTACATTGCGAAGAGTTTTTTCCCGAGTTATAGCTTATATTTATCTTTATTACTTGCCTTTGTAACTTTTGGAGTTGGATTTTTAATGCGACCTCTTGGAGCAATTGTTTTAGGCGCATACATGGATAAACATGGACGTAAAAAAGGTTTAATGCTCACTTTAGGTTTAATGGCTATTGGGACTTTATCTATAGCTATCACTCCTAGCTACAATAATATTGGGATAATTGCCCCAATTATCATCCTTTTAGGGAGATTAATTCAAGGGTTCTCTGCTGGTGCAGAACTAGGTGGCGTATCTGTATATTTAGCTGAAATATCCAGTAAACAAAATAGGGGGTTTTATGTAAGTTTTCAATCGGCTTCACAACAACTAGCAATAATAACCTCAGCTACTTTTGGATTTTGTTTAAATGAATTTTTAACAAAAACATATATGGAAACATTTGGTTGGCGTATTCCGTTTATCTTTGGGTGCTTAATATTACCATTTTTGTTAATTCAACGTAGCAAAATGGACGAAACACCAGGCTTTTTAATGAAAAAAACGCATCCTACATTTAAAACCATAATAAAATCTAGCCTTGAACATTTACCACTTTTAGTGTTATGTGCTTTTATGGTAATGTTTACTACAGTTTCATTTTATATGATAACAGCATATACCCCAACATTTGCCAAAACAGAGTTATCTTTATCACAAGCAAAATCTTTTTTTCTAACGTTCTTAATTGCCATGTCTAATTTTATACTCCTACCTATAATGGGGGCATTATCGGACAAAATAGGCAGAGCAAAACAACTAATTATTTTTAGTAGTATCTGCTTATTATGTGCTTACCCATTAATGCGCTATATAACTGATCACCCTACTTTCAACATAATTTTAGGTGGTGAGTTATTCTTATCTCTCTTATATGCTGGGTATAACGGAGCCATGGTAGTTGCTTTAGTCGAGATAGTACCATCTAGTATTCGCACCATATGCTTTTCACTCGCATATAGCCTAGCTACCGCTCTTTTTGGTGGGTTCACTCCAGCTATAGCAACACAATTAATTCATATGAGTAACAATAAAGCAATGCCAGCCATATGGTTAACAATCGCAGCTTTTTGTAGCTTAACTGCAATTATATTATTATTAACCAAGAATAAATTTCAAAAAATAATTTATTAAAATTTCATTAAAGGATAGACGCATGTATTATTGTTTTGCAAGCACAAATAGAGGAATGGAAACTCTACTCATAGATGAGATAAAACTTCTAGGTGCAACTGAAGTACTAGCCACAAATGCTGGAGCGCAATTTAGCGCTGACATGCTCACTATTATGCAAATTAATCTTAAGAGTAGATTTGCTAGCCGTGTAATGCTTCAAGTAGCTTTTGGAGAATATCAAAATGCGGATGATATTTTTAAGCTCGCAAATAGTGTTAATTGGCAAGAATGGTTTAATCCTAAAAATACCATTAAAGTCTCAACGACTGCAATTCAT
>CAITEL010000297.1 GCA_903891375.1 uncultured Neisseriaceae bacterium | reverse complement strand
CTCTACGATTTATGTATTGCCAATGGTTATGCCAACCAAATCACGTTAGATGGCTTACACAAAATAAAAAAACAACTAATCAAATATAAAAATATAAAAAATATAAGCAACAACAGTTTAAAAGAAGATCGTCGCCCAGTAATTGCTGGAGGGCTCTCAATTATGATAGCTATTATGGAAGAGTTTCGCATTACCGATATGACAATCTCTGATGGTGCATTAAGAGAGGGTGTGATGTATGATATGCTGGGCAGAACTACGGATAAAGATTTACGTATATCAACCATTGCACGTCTAAAAGATTTCTATACAATTGACTTGCCTCAAGCCATAAATGTTTCAACCGTTGCAATGCAGATTTATAATCAACTGATGCTCAGCAATAAACCTGATTATGAGGCATTAAAGCTACTACAATGGGCTACTGAATTATATGAAATTGGCTTAGCTATATCACATAATGACTACCATAAACATGGTTCGTATATTTTAGATAACTCCGACTTAGCTGGATTCTCAAAACCAGAACAAAGTATTCTTGCCGATTTAGTACGAGCCCATAGAGGTAATTTACTTAAAGCACTAGACAGCCTCCAATCAAGACGCAAAATCAAACTAAAATTACTGTATATGGTATTATCCTTTCGCTTATCCGTTATTTTTAATCGTAACCGCCATGGCTTTGATAACACTATCGTGACCATAATTTCCAACTCTAAGTCTAGCTTCTACATCTCCATTAATCGTGAATGGCTAACAAAAAACACCCTAACATTATATTCGTTGAATGAAGAAGTAGAACAATGGGATAAATGCGGAATAAATATCACCTTAATTCCACAATAAAACCCTATGATGAATCTATTAATTAAACAATTTGATTTTATTGAGCCAATCAAAATATTTACACAAATTTCTCATTTATTCGGTAGTATATTTTTAGATAGCAATCTAACCCACTCCAATTATGGACGATATAGCTTTATTGTGTTAAACCCTATAGATACTTTTTGTGCAAGCGACACAACAAGCCTGACTGAGCAAATCAACAAATGGAAAAACTTATTTAATAATAATCAACAAGCTTATGATGATTCCATCCCTCCATTTATCGGCGGTTTAGTCGGTTTTCTTAGTTATGATTTAGGTACTCAACTAGAAGTTGTCTCCCAGAATAATAATAAAATTATCCCCGATTATATACTTGGACTATACAACCAAGTGTTTGCCTTTGATTTATTAGAAAAAAATTGTTATATTATCGTGAACCAAGTTAATGGCTATTCTTTTGATTATAATCAACAATTTCTAGAACTCACCGACATATATAATAATGCTGAATCAACTTCATTTGATTCATTCCATCGCAAGCTACCTCAGGTTAATTTAACCTCTAATTTTACACATGAAACATATATAAAAACTGTCATTAAAGCTCAACAGTATATTACTGACGGTGATATTTTTGAGGTAAATTTGGCACAATGCTTTAATACCAAAATAACTCATGATTATCCATGTATTCAATTATATTGTAAATTACGTAATATTAACCAAGCACCTTTTGCCGCATATCTTAACTTTGAACCGATTACTCTAATGTCTGCCTCTCCCGAACGTTTTCTATCGATTAGGAATAATCAAGTGGAAGCACGGCCAATAAAAGGCACTATTCGACGTAGCTCAGATATTAATGAAGATCAAACACTAGCATCACAACTACAAAACAGTGAGAAAGATCGTGCAGAAAATATCATGATTGTTGACCTTATGCGGAGCGATTTATCCAAAATATGCACTCCTAATAGTGTAAATGTCTCCACACTATGTGGTGTTGAATCATTTACGAATATACATCATTTGGTGTCAGTTATCAATGGAACACTTAAAGATAATGTAAGTATATTTGACATAATACCTGCATGCTTCCCTGGGGGTTCGATTACTGGAGCGCCAAAAATTCGGGCTATGCAAATAATTGATGAACTCGAGCCTGCAAAACGAGGTGCATATTGTGGTAGTATTGGTTACTTTGGCTTTAATAATTGTGCAGATTTTTCAATTTCAATTAGAACTATTATTAAAAATGACGATGATTTGCGCTTTTACGTAGGTGGTGCAGTTACACTAGATTCTAACCCTGAAGAGGAATACCACGAAACAATGCTCAAAGGTGAAAAACTTTGCGAGGTATTTGTATGATACTAGTTGTTGATAATTACGACTCTTTTGTATACAATCTAGCACGATATATTGAGAATACTGGGTATCACACCCAGACGATACGCAATGACGCTATTAGCATTGATGATATAACTCGACTAAACCCAACACATATAGTAATCTCACCTGGTCCGTGTACACCAAATGATGCTGGCATTTCAATAAATGTTATACAAAGATTTTATAAAGAGATTCCTATTTTAGGGGTATGTTTAGGCCATCAAGCTATTGGGCAAGCATTTGGAGCAAGCGTAACTCATGCAAAATACCCCATGCATGGGAAATCTAGTAAAATATCGCATATCCGCAATGGTATATTTAAGAATATCCCCAATAATATAAATGTTGCACGCTACCATTCGCTTATAGTAGAGAATATTTTGGCTAAATCAGATTTAATGGTGACAGCAACTAGTGGTGACAATGAAATAATGGCAGTGCAACACAAACAATATCCAGTATTTGGGGTACAGTTTCACCCAGAAGCAATACTAACGGAATATGGCATGGATATAATACATAATTTTGTAAATACATAATCAAGGAAATTTATGCAAATCTGGGTCGATGGCGATGCTTGCCCAAAAAAAGTTAAGCAGATTTTATTTAAAGCTGTTGAACGGACAAAAATTCAACTAATTCTTGTGGCTAATCATGTTTCGCATATTCCAATATCGCCATATATTAAAATGATAATTGTGCCATCAGGGTTTGATGAAGCTGATAAACGAATACAATCTGATGCAAATAGGGGTGACTTAGTGATTACAGCCGACATTCCACTTGCATCAGAAGTGGTTGCCAAAGGATGCTTTGCCCTAAACCCACGTGGGACATTTTATAATAAAGAAAATATTCAACAACAACTAGCTGTGCGTAACTTAATGGCACAACTACGTGAACAACAGTTGATATCTGGTGGTGTTGACACATTTAATGCACAAGATTCTCAGGCATTTGCCGATCAACTAGATCGATTCTTGGCGAAAGTATCAAATGGTATGCGGTAACTACGTATATGATGGCTTATCAAACTTTCAACTTGATTCATACAATTAAGTAAGTAGTTTTGATATAGTATAAGTACGAAATAAGTCATGCATTTAAAATCTGGATTCCAGCCTGCGCTGAGACGACAAAAATATAAATGTATACGTTAAATCGTACTTATTCCTTAGGTTATATTTTTACTAACCACACCATAAGATTACTTAATCTTCCAGATATCGTTTATTTCCATCAAGTTCTATATTGTTTTCATCTACCTTTGGAGCTAATTGCAGAATAATATCATTATACTTACCTATATCCTTTTGCTGTAATTTAGGATTAGTAATTATATTTTCTAATTGTGCTTTTGCGTCATCTTTAATCTTGTCTCGTGCCTCAATAATACTATCATAATCTGTAATAATCTTCATGATTTGATCTTTGAAACCTTTTGAAATAGTCATTTTATCTGGCTTTGTGTCTTTGTTATATTCCTTTATTGCATTATTTACCTGATTATCAATTGTTTCTTGTTTTCCCATCACCCAAGACAACTTAGATTTCGGATCAATGTAGTAACCATATTTTTTTAAAAATTGCTCAACTTCATTCAATTGTTTTTTTTCATTCTCGGCAGTATAGCCATCCGTCCCTTTCAAGTTACTTATAAGTTCATGATAATGTGGATCGCCAATCATTGTTTCCGTACCATCTTTGGGATTAATGGAATTGGGTAGCAAATCTTCTACATTTAATGAATTATACCAGCGAAATTGCATATAATTAATGTTACCTACTGAACTATCAGCTAGACAATATCTTATAGCTAATTCATATCCACCTTTACCATTTGATTGATATCTAATCAATACATTGCCTAATTTTAAAACAGCTACCTCACGAGTATCCAAATTCGTATTTTGCTTGTTGTTATGTAGTGCTAATTGCTGGTCATTAGGATTCTCATTCTCAGATAGTAGCTCGTCTTTACCTAAACCAACAGCTTCAAATAATTTTTGAGCGTCATTCATTGGTAATCTAACAAAGAAATTTGGATACTGTCTCATCATGATATTAAACTTACTCTCATTTGTGGTATTTTGAGTGAGTTCGTTTATGCTGCTGATAAATGTCTTAACGTAGTCTCTATCTCTTTCTATATTATTTATAGTAGTATTATTTATTTTTTGT
>CAITEL010000296.1 GCA_903891375.1 uncultured Neisseriaceae bacterium | reverse complement strand
GTGAAGAACATATAATATATAGTTGAAAAGTTTAAAAAGTGGGATTTTTATTTTAGGGCCACGGCCACCTAGTTTTATGTGCTCCAAGAAAAATTCATTGAACTGGGATTCGGTTAATTCGACTGGTATTGATGGATTTGCTACGTTATTTGCCATTTGGTATGCCCTCATATTAACATATTGTTGAAAATATTATATGGGGCATAACTATGGCTTTGCAAGGGTTTACATGAAAATAAAAACTAGAAATGGGTGGTAGGGGATATTTTCCCTTGGTGCTAACATCAACCTTGAATGGGCGCATAAATTCAAACATAAAACCTAACAAAGTATGCTAAAATGCGGTAAGATTAACCTTATAATTTTTAAAAAACAATACAAACTATGCTTGAATTAACCGAAAAAAACAAACTTCTACAACTAACTGCTGACTTAATTCAATTTAAGTCGGTCACACCACACCAAGCTGGATGCATGGATTTTATTCACACTTACTTACATAATTTAGGTTTTAAAATAACTCGATTAGATAAAAATCACACAAGTAATTTAATCGCAATAATCGGGGACAAAACTCTACCTATTTTAAGTTTTGCAGGACATATAGATGTAGTACCTGCGGGTGATATTAATAAATGGGAGACTGACCCATTTAAATTAGAAGAAAAAAATGGTAATTTATATGGCCGTGGCATTAGTGACATGAAAGGAGCGATTTCTAGTTTTATAATTGCCGTTGAAAAATACATCAAACAAAATAACAACAACAAATATGCAATAATGATATTATTAACATCTGATGAAGAGGGTCCAGCAACCGATGGTACAACCGTAATTGTTGAACATCTAAAAAATAATAATATTAAGATAGACTACTGCCTATTAGGTGAACCTACTAGTGTTGAGATTCTGGGAGATACTATCAAGATTGGTCGGCGTGGCTCATTAACTGGACATGCTGAAATTATTGGACAACAAGGACATGTGGCATACCATCAACTATGTGAAAACCCTATCCATACCTTTTCTAGTGCCTTATACGAACTAAGCACGACAAAATGGGATGATGGAAACGAATTCTTCCCTGAGACTTCGTTCCAATTTACTAATTTAAATTCTGGAATAGGCGTCGATAACGTGACTCCTGGTAATTTACATGCTCGTTTTAACTTTAGATACAATAGCCTACATACCGCACATGAATTACAAAATAAAGTAGTTGCGGTTTTAGATAAATATGAGTTAAAATACAATATTTCATGGAATAACTCAGCCAAACCGTTTTTAACCCAAAAGGGTAAGTTGAGTAAAGCATGCGAATATGCAATAAGTCATATTATGAACATGACTCCAGAGTTTAAGACAGATGGAGGCACCTCTGATGGACGGTTCTTAATTGATATTTGCAGTGAAGTTCTCGAATTAGGGTTAAGTAATAAATATATTCACCAAATTTCGGAGCGAATTAATAAAAACGACCTGTATAATTTATCCAATATATATTATACCATTTTAACTAAGATGTTTGAATGAGAAAAAAAGTATTATCCGCAATCGATTGTGGTATTAGCAATCAACAAGTAAGCCAAGATGCAATAACAGTAATTGAAAAACTACATCAGCACGGTTTCGATGGCTATATTGTTGGAGGTGGAGTGCGCGACCTGCTTTTGCACAAAAAACCTAAGGACTTTGACATCGTAACTGACGCCACACCTGAAATGGTGAAAAAAATATTTAAACGTAATTCCATTATTATTGGTAGACGTTTTAAAATTGTCCATGTAGTATTTGAACACCTAAACTTTGACAGAATTATTAATAATCGCCCCGTAACCGAAAAGCACATTATTGAAATTTCAACCTATCGTAGCTTAAAAATACATGAACATACTCTTAATGCCTATGGAAAAATCATGGTAGATAATAACTATGGTAATCAAAAAGATGACTCTACTCGGCGTGACTTTACCATAAATGCGCTATATTATGACCCCATCAAAGAAGTTATTATTGACTACCATAATGGAATACAAGATCTATCCAACAAAGAATTATGTATAATCGGCGACCCACAAACACGTTATATTGAAGATCCAGTGCGTCTACTTCGCGCAATTCGTCTATCCGTAAAACTCGGGTTATCTATTGCAAAATCAACATACACATACATAGAGGAAACAAAACAACTGCTACTACACGAACATCGGGGTAGAATGTATGAAGAAATGCTAAAAATACTGTTATCAGGTAGCTCACGTGCATGTCTAGATGCAATTAAAAATCTTGGAATCCCTAAAGGCGTTTTTATTTTATTTGATAAATTGTTTTTTTATGATAAACCAGATGAAATAGCCTTAAAAATTCTGGAGAAAACTGATGAACGCCTAAGTGCGAACACCACAGTATCTACAATGTTTATTCTGGCTGGTTTAATGTGGAATATGGTGAACACAAAGTGGCAAAAAATTCTCCTTGAAGGAGAGTCACCACGTCAAGCATTACTTAATGCTATATTTGCTATTCGACACTTTGCTGGTGAAATATGTATAACTCGCAATGCTTTTAGTGCCATGACCGAAGTTTGGACATTACAGTTTGATTTTGAAAATCCTACTATTAAAAAATTAGATAGAACACTTACTAATACACGTTTTCGCCAAGGTCTACATTTGTATAATCTAAGAAACGAAATGGGTGAGGTTGATAGTAAATTAAATGCATGGTGGAATTCTTTAGTTGAGGCGACTGAAAGCGACGATAAATTGACAATAATCGAACAATTAAAAGGGATTTGCACTGCACCAGCCAAAAAGAGAAGATCTAGAAAAAACAAAAAAACCATACCTAAGCATAAGAGACTTGATGCTGGTAGATAACTATTAAATTAAAGGGGTTATAATACACATGAAATTATCTGAACGAGTATCACACATAAAAGAATCACCTACGTTTGTGGTCATGGGAAAAGCCACACAAATGAAAAAAAATGGATTAAACGTTATTGTACTTGCAGCTGGCGAACCTGATTTTGAAACACCGCAACACATCAAAGATGCAGCGATTAATGCCATTAATATGGGGAAAACTAAATACACCGCAGCATCTGGAACTTTAGAATTAAGACAAGCTATTGCTAATAAATTTTCTCGTGACAATAACTTAAATTTTAATCTGGATGAAATAATCGTTTCAACTGGCGGTAAACAT
>CAITEL010000295.1 GCA_903891375.1 uncultured Neisseriaceae bacterium | reverse complement strand
CACATTTAAACCTTACTTTAAAATCTGTTGAATGCGTTCTAGTTTTGCTAATTTTAATTACTTGTGGTACTCATATATTTAAAAGTGCTTGGATTAGTACCAAAAAACTCAGTACTAATATGTATAGTTTAATTAGTTTAGGAATAATCTCTGCATATGTTTATTCTGTAGCATCATTATTCTTTAGTAAAACATTCCCCACACTGGGTAATTATTCTTATTTTGAATCAGCATTGATAATTGTAGGTTTAGTTAATATCGGTGCATATATTGAACAAAAAGCTAACAAATCAACTTTAGAGGCTATTAATTCCTTATTTGATTTAGTACCTCCACGTGCCACTATTATAACTGATGGAAAAGAATCGCAAATACAAGTGGAAAAAATTATGCCTAATGATATTGTTAAAATCTTACCTGGTGAAAAAATACCTTGTGATGGAATCATAGTAGAAGGTCAATCATATGTAGATGAATCAATGTTAACTGGTGAGTCAAAAAGCTTAGAAAAAAGAGTGGGTAGTACCGTCATTGGCGGAACTATCAATACTACTGGCTCATTTAATTTTCGAGTAACCAAAATTGGTAATGACACTACCTTGTCTAGAATCATACAACTTACTCAAGATGCACAAAAAATTAAACCGAAACTAGCTAAAATTGCCGATACTGTAGCTAGTTTTTTTGTCCCTGGAGTTTTTATCTTTGCAATAATAAGTGCAGATATTTGGTACTTAATAAGTTCTGGCTATGGCTCAAACACACCGTTTATTTATGCCATAACGGTATTTATGTCTGTTCTTATCATTGCCTGCCCATGTTCGGTTGGCCTTGCTATACCTATGTCATTAATGGTGGGGTTAAGTCGTGCCGCAAAACTCGGAGTGCTAATCCAAAGAGCTGATGTTATTCAGTCTATTACTGAACTTGATTATATTTTATTTGATAAAACAGGAACCATCACTCATGGTAAACAAAGTGTAATAAAGGTTACACCATTTAATGATTTTAGTATTGATGAATTAATAAAAATTAGTAAAAGTCTAGAGAGCAAATCGGAACATCCAATCGCAAATGCAATTTTAAAATATAAAACGGAAGAATATGATGTATTATATCCGATTCAAAAATTTATAAGTACAACTGGTGCAGGTGTAAGTGGTATAATAAATGATATAGAGTATAATATCGGTAAAATTAGCTTTATTGAACAAAAACTTAACAGCAAAATCAATGTCATGTCTAGTTCAAATAATACTGTGATTTATATTGCAAATAGCACCCATTTAATTGGGAATATTGAAATTGCTGATTCGATTAAAGATGATGCAAATAACGTAATTAAAAAACTACACCAACAAGGATTAAAAACTGCAATTTTAACTGGAGATAATCTTAATACTGCAAGTGCAATAGGTAGTGTAGTTGGCGTAACCGAGATTTATGCAAACTTAAACCCAGAAGATAAATCAAACATAATAAAAGATTTACAAACTAACGGTTACAAGGTTGCCTTTGTTGGTGATGGTATAAACGATGCAATAGCACTTAGTCTTGCAGATGTTGGTATTGCAATGGGACACGGCACTGATGTTGCAATAAAATCTGCAGATATTGTTCTGATGGGATCTGCTCTAAAAGAAATATTGCGTACTATTTCTCTTGCAAAAATAATTAATAAAAACATGAAACAAAATTTATTCGGTGCATTTATTTATAATGCTTTTGCGTTATTCGTGGCTGCAGGTATTTTATACCCCGTTATGCATATGCTATTAAGTCCTATGGTGGCAAGTATTGCTATGAGTTTATCTTCAATTACAGTTATTCTTAATGCGAATCGTCTACGTTTTATGAAACTAAAGTAACAGCATAACTGCGCGTATTATTATGGGTCTCTTTCTTAAAACTCATGAAAGCTATACTCGTACAGATTCAAGAACCACGTAGGCGCTTATATTTTGCTAGGATTATATAACCATGAACACTGTTAACCTGAATGATAAATCACAAAATTATAGCAATATATACAACAATATTGTTGAAAATGAGCGTAAATTATTTCTAAGTAATAACGAGATATTAAATTATTCTTCTATTGCTATAATTAAATATTTGCTGATTGATGACTCGCAGAATAATGTTCCTCACAATCAAAATAATGAATCAAACAATAATTTACTTAACAAAAATATACTTAATAATCCCAATAAAAGCAGTGACAATCTAGCCGTCCCTCTAACCGCTGAGTTAAAATCAGGTCTGGATTGTTTAAAAACTTTTCGTGGATATAATTTACCTGGATTAAAACCATACTGTACAAAAAGTGTGATTGACGTAATTGCAACTATATATATAGCATATTTCATTGCTCATTTTGGTATAGAAAAATTAACTAATGAAATGAGTGATAAGAATAATTTTACACAAACAATTAAAACTTTCTTAAACAAAGAATGTGGTATATCTGAGAATATCACTAATCAACTCAGTAACAAGTATTTTAAAAACATAAAATACCTCGAAGGTACACACTATATTAAATTAAATCACTTTATATTAGATCTTAATCAACCAATAGCTGAGCATATCACAGAAAAACCTATAGTGTATCCTATGAAATTTAAATATGAGGATAAACAAACAGTATATTACCCCAAAAAAAATCAGGTTATTCGTGAATATTTATCAATAGATGAAATTCAACAACTTAAAAAAGTTGCTAATAATTATAAAGCAGGAATACTCAAAAAAATTTCCACCATTGCGAATATAGAAACTAAACGAGCCACTATTTTAAAATTAATCTATTTTATCAAAATTGTTAGCCTAAACCAACGTCATTTGTGTTATGGGAAATTAACAGATAAGGAATTGCTAGAAATTGCGAATGAAAGTCAACTATTTGAAAATTTAGGAATAGCCAAAAACGACATAATAAATCAATTAGAATTTATAAATCAAATCAGCACGTTGTCTTATTTAAGTCACCATTACATGAAACTAAAACGTTACTGTATAAAATTACCGTTACTGATACTAGGCGCTACAGCTATAGCTGCATCTTTAGTTACAATTATTTCTAATGGGTTTACTAGCCTTGCTGCAATTGGTGGTATAATAGGAACCGTCGCTCTTGTTGGTTCTGGTCTTGATGCCATGAATAATGCTGGTTTATCATTTGGAAACATGAAGACTGTTGCAGATAAACTAAATTCTGGTGATAAATTATACTCATATTCAGCATCAGTTGAGGACTTTTTTATACAACTACTCAAGGCATATGATGGAGAACAAGCGTCCAACATATCACGAAGTAATTATAAACAGCACGAAGCATGGCTAAAAACACCTAAAACATCTGATATTTTTCAATATCTAAACCAAAACCCTAAAGATACGGAAAATCATATAAAAACAATGAACAATTTGTTAGATTCTGGTAACAAAATCCGCAAGAATTACTTTGAAGTCACTGTTTGAATGAGTGAATATTGTCCAACAAATAACAGACGTGGTGAGTAATTAAAGTTAGATTATGGAGTCATCATTATTACGCTCTGGGTGTTGTGGTTCTAACCTCTCTTCTGATGCCAGATAAGGAAACTCTATATGATAATTACCTTTATTTAGATATGTGTCAGCAGTTGCAAATATTATATTAAAACTACACACAGTGAGTGCAACACCTAAACCCAAATACAGCATTTCCAACCATGTGGATTGTGTATCATTCATCTCGGCATCAGATATTGCTT
>CAITEL010000294.1 GCA_903891375.1 uncultured Neisseriaceae bacterium | reverse complement strand
TGTTAATCAAATTTATTATTCATTTAATAACATGCATAACTATTTAGATAACAGTACTATTAACAATTTATCTAATGAATTTACACAACTATTCAATAATAGTAGCATTTATTATAATGGATTTATTAATGCAACTCAAGTAAGCGAAAGCCCAGCAGTTTTTTATTCCTTCAATCAAATTGCTTCAACACCATCTATATTAGAAAATTTATCCAGTGGTTTAGATTGTACTTCAGCTGCATCTGGCGGTGTTTCATGTATTGGGCTTACAAATGCATACGCAGATACATTAAATATAATTGGACAATCAAGTGGTAGCCCCACGAATAATAATTTTAATACTCTGAATTTTGCTGCACAATTATTCCAAGCAATACAAACTAAATCATTAGAAAATTTCCCAACCGCTGGAAATCAAATCAATTATAATTTATCACAACAAATTACAATGAATAATGAAACTATACTTGCTTACTTATCTCAAATATCTGGAGTATTACAGCAAGATTATAATATGTTAGCAACTATGCTATATGTAAAATATAATGCAGAATCAAGCCAAGGATTTAGCGGATTAACATTTCCTGTTGCTGGCATGCTTGACTCTGAAAGCTATGGATATAATCTAAATGTTTTAAATAATACATACAACGGATATTTTACAATACTTCATAACACTGCTAGTCAATATATCTTATCCGATAATCCAAATAATCCAGAAAGTGCTGGTAATTATACCAATGTAAAAACATTACCTGATGTCACTGGTGGTTCATGGAGTAATAGTTGTAATCTATACGTATGGTCTGGAGCAAGCACTGAATCCAATCAAGGATATAACGGAACATATAATGGTGGACAAATTACAGCTCAATGTTTTTCCAACAATCAAAATATAGGGCAATATAGCTTAACTATGGTACAACAATGTAGTGATGGCCATGATCCGATATCATTTTATTATGGTGCTAATGCCAATAATAACAATGTAGGACAATTACAATGCAAGCAAGCAATGAATTTACCATCTGCACCATCTTGGAATACAAGTTCATTCTACGGTAATTTTAATATTACAACTTCATCCTGTCCATCAGGCGATTGTCTTGGTGAAGATGTTGGAATAAATGCACAAGGATTTAATAGCTATCCAGATAATAATTCTTGGGCAGCTCTAACAGGAGTATTTATTGCAAATCCTGGTTCTGATTATAATGCCACATGGGGAACCAATGTTAGTAAAATATCTGGACCTGGTTCTGGAGTATTTCAATACATAAGCCCTACTGGGTTGGTAGATTATTTTACAGTTATTTTGGTTAGTAACGCTACTGGTTCGTCTGATGCATGGTACATGCAACTTCAATGTGCAAATAATGATCAATGGTGTAAACAAATGGGTTCTTATGAAAATCAACTAAATATTTGCGTCGGACACAATCAACTACAATTACAATATCAAGGTAGTAATAAGAATGGTGGCAATGCTGTAGTATCTTATATAGGCGGATGTTAATTATTTAAGAAAAAAAATCTTCAGAAAGCAGTTGATAACAATTTTAAATCAACTGCTTTTTTTGTTTATAATTATAAAAATAGCTGTGCCCTGCAAATAAACTAAATAATATTTGCTTTTTTAGAATATTTTTGTTACAATTTAGTAGCTAGTATATTTTATTAGAGGAGTTCATTTATGAATGACCATGTTTTTTTGGACTTTTATGCAAAACATATAAACCTTATGCAAAATCATGGGTATGTCGGCGTGTTAGATGTTAATTATAATTATGTTGCCATCACTGATGGGGCAGCGACATTATTGAAAAAAAATGCGATAGAACACCTGAGTTTGAATTTTATTAATGATGTACATCGCCCTGATTGGATAAAAAAGGCTAAACTGAAGATTTTAAATCAAGCTTTTTCATCTGAGTTACCTCAATCATATATCACAATTACTAACTCAGAGCTTTTTAGCTTTCCAGCATTACTATTTTGTATTTGTGTTATCAAAAATCCAGACACTGGTAATGTTGTTGGCTATGAAATAACTGGTAGTACGGTAGATCACCGTGGTAGCATACAATTAAATACGTTAATTGAAAATACCGATGCAGATAGTATTTTTAGAACGATGACAACACATGAATTGGATATACTATATTTTAAGTGCCAAAAAAAAAGCGATATAGAAGTAGCTAACATGCTTGAGCTAATTTATAATAAAAGCATCTCACCAAAAACCATAAACAACATATTACGACAACAGCTTTACCCTAAATTCAATGTAATTAATCTAATTGGATTAATAGAAAAAGCAAAATTGATAGGGGTTGATAATTTGAACTTGTTAGACATTATACATCATGATACAATTATTGAATTACCTTCAGATTTATTAGTTTTTTTTCACAATGCGTAAAAAACTCCCCAGTGGGGAGTTTTTTTACTAACGTTTTGAGAACTGTGGTGCTTTTCTAGCCTTCTTAAGTCCTGGTTTTTTACGTTCTTTAACTCT
>CAITEL010000293.1 GCA_903891375.1 uncultured Neisseriaceae bacterium | reverse complement strand
CTCGAACAAATTCAAGATCCAAGGAGGCGCCAAGCGACGCCACCTACAGGTAGTAGGCAAGGAGCTTGGCAACAAACTTGGAACTTGAATATGAATGAGTATAAGCTAATATAGAAAGTATAAAGTATGACAAATAGCAACCACAAGTTACAACCAGAAGATATTCAAAGCATGGATATAGCTAAAGAGACAATAAGACAGTTAAAACAAATTCTACCCGAGGTATTTACTGAGGGGGATAACCCAATATTGGATATTGAAAAACTTAAAATTGCATTAGGTGGTGAGGTGGATATAGAGTCAGACAATAAAACTCGCTATAGTTTTAATTGGAGTGGGAAAAAACAAGCACAAGCAGAAGCTAATAAACCGAGTAATGCAACATTACGCCCATGTATAGAAGATAGTAAAAATTGGGATACTACGCAAAACATATATATTGAGGGCGATAATTTAGAAGTGCTAAAACTACTACAAAAAAGTTATTATGGGCAAGTAAGATGTATTTACATTGACCCACCATATAATACAGGGAATGACTTTGTCTATAAAGATGATTATAGTGACAACGAAAAAATTATCTACAACTTACGGGGCAGGTTGATGATGAGGGTAATAAAATCGCAACGAACACCGATAAAAATGGACGTTATCATACTGACTGGTTAAACATGATGTACCCACGACTAAAGTTAGCCCGTAATTTATTGCGTGATGATGGGGTAATCTTTATTAGCATAGATGACAACGAGGTGCATAATTTACGTAAAGTTTGCGATGAGATCTTCGGTGAAGATAACTTTATTGGTGAGTTTGTAATTAATACGACGCCTAATGGTATGGATTATGGACACTTGGCTGTACAACATGAATATACGTTATTTTATGCAAAGAATAAAGATGCGACACAAACAAATTTATTACCAAATGATAATGTTTCATTTAAGTTTAATGATGAGGTAAGTGGTTTTAATATTCACCCTCTATACAATAGTAATGAAGCATTTCATAGTATGAATCGTCCCAATTTATTCTATCCATTTTATTTAGATCCTGAAAGTAAAAATAGTGATGGTTTTTATATAATAGACTTAGAAAAACATGATGGTTGGCTTATAATTTATCCACCACTATCTCAAAGAAATTCTATTCAATTTGTTTGGCGCTGGGGCAGAAAACTTGCTTCTGATAATTTGAATAAAGAAATTATTGGTTATCTTAATGAAGATGGAGTTTATAGAATTGTGCAAAAAATGCGACATTCAGCGAAATTAATTCGATCATTAATGTTAGATAAATCAATAACGAGTCGCAAGGGAACTGCAGAGGTAGAGCATATTTTTGATAGTAAGTTATTTTCATTTCCTAAATCAATTTCATTATTATATAAATATCTTTACGTAGCAACAAACAACAATGACATAATCCTCGACTTCTTCTCTGGTTCCGCAACTACTGCACATGCGGTAATGCAATTAAACGCAGATGATAATGGCAATCGTAAGTATATTTGCGTACAACTACCAGAGGCAACCAAGCCAGACAGCGAGGCATACAAAGCTGGGTATAAAAACATTTGCTCAATTGGTAAGGAGCGTATTCGCCGAGCTGGTGATAAAATTTTAAATGAATACACAGCAAAACAGCCAACACCAGATTTACTATCAATAAACAACGCACCCCCTGTCATTCCTGCGGAGGCAGGAATCCAAGCGACAATCCAACTAGACATAGGTTTTAAAGTATTCAAATTAGACACTTCCAACTTTAAACCCTTTGCTAAGAGTGATTTATTCTCTGATAATTTAATCGTTGATGATAGAACTCCATTAGATTTATTCTACGAGTTAATTCTCAAACAAGGCTATAATTTAGACTATCCACAAACAATTATAGATATTGGCGGGACAAAATGTTATGCGTTACTAAATAGCCAAAATGCACCTTTTATACTGGCGGTATTGGATGATACAGTAACCCAGAAATTTGCCTTAGAATTATTTAAATATGCACTAACTTTAGTAATCATTAAAGACAGTTGTTTTGAAAACGATGAAATTAAACTAAATACCGTAGCAACTATAGAACAATTAGAAAGCAAGGATAACCCAATACAAATACGTATTGTATAATAGCGTATTACAGAAAAACATAACTAAGGAAAACATATGAACCAAAAAGAACTAGTTTTATTTAATTCCAATAATGGAGACGTTACTATTGATGTAACTATAGGTAACGATACTAGTATGGTTATCGTTAATTCAACTATCACGACTATTTGAGCGTGATAAGTCAGTTATATCTCGACATTTAAAGAATATTTTCACTGATGAAGAACTTGAGCGAGACTCAGTTGTTGCAAATTTTGCAACAACTGCATCAGATGGTAAAGTTTATCAAGTGGAATATTTTAATTTGGATGTGATTTTATCAGTTGGCTATAGGGTAAACTCAAAACAAGCTACAAATTTTAGACGCTGGGCAAACTCCGTATTAAAAAGTTATTTACTAAAAGGATATGCACTAAATAATAATGTATTAAACGCTACGCATAACGAATACCAAAATTTACTAACTTTATTAAATAAAACCTTAACTAATAACCTAATACAATTACTGAAAGAGGTCAAAGAGCCTTAAAATCGGGATTATTAGAATTAAATATTGAGAAATTAAAACCATTTGCTTCACAGGTTGAAGATGTATTGAATAACTTATGTAAAAATATACCAATTAAAAATCAAAAGAATAAAATAGAAGTTAACGTTAATCAAAAAGTATTTATATCACCAGAATTTAAGCAATTATGGAATAAGATTAATCAAAAAACCATTTATCAAATACATTTGGATACGGATAAGTTAATTAATAATTCCATTGTAGATATTGATGTGAAATTAGATATTAATTCAAAGAAAATCACAATTACACGTGCAAAATTAAATATTGATGCGTATGGTATAGGTGCTGATTTAATGCATATGGATAATATTGAGTTAAATAATTCGGCAGATATTGATGTGGTAAAGAAAATAGAGTTGGCAACAAGTTTAACTCGTAAAACTATTATTGCAATTTTACAAAGCATTAAAAAAGAAAAACTCGAGTTAATAAACGTTAATAATGTGGCATTTATCGAACAAGTCGTAGATATTTTAAATAATCAAAAAATTGAACTTTTAGTTAGTGGTATAAAATATCATAAAATAGCAGATTTAGGGCTTAGTGATTCAATTGTTCATATCGAAGAATGCTATGCACAAAGCTTAATTCAACAAAATTTAGATTATGGATATAATGATAATATTGAGAGTAATATTGCTAATGCCAATGAGTTAGGTATTTCATCTGATAATCTTGCTACAAAATTTTTATATGATGTGTTACGTTATGATTCAGATGTTGAATTTAATTTCTTAAAAAATGCTATAAGTCAGGATAAAGTAAAATTAATTACAAAATTACCAAGCTGGTTTAAAATAAATACCCCATTAGGTAAATACAATCCAGATTGGGCATTATTACTACACGAGGATGGTAAAGAAAATGTGTATTTTATTGCTGAGACAAAAGGTGATAGTTATAATTTTAATGGAAGACCACTTGAAAAAGGTAAGACCTATTGTGGTGAAATGCACTTTATTGATACTTTAGGTGTAGAGTATAAAGTAGGTAGTGATGTCGGTATCATTAATTCTTGAACTAGAATGAATATAGGATAAAATTGGTAAGCTATTAAATTATGAAAATAAAAATCACTGAAGAAGATTTTATAAAATTACTACCGCATTTACCAGGGGTATATAGATTTTATGATATTACAGAAAATTTATTGTATGTGGGTAAGGCTATAGATTTAAATAAGCGAGTTAAGTCATATTTTCGTAAGCAAAATGATACTTCGCCAAGAATCGCTCTTATGGTGAGTAAAATTAGCCAGATTGAGTTTACTATTACTGAAAACGAAACCTCAGCGTTGATACTAGAAAACAACTTAATTAAAAGTTTAAAACCCAAGTACAATATAATATTCCGTGACGATAAAACGTATCCATTTATTCGTATTTCTAAGCATGATTTTCCTAAAATAGATTATTATAGGGGCAAAACCAATCAACAAAATATGTTTTTTGGCCCATATCCTAATGCCACATCAGTTAAAGAAACGTTAGATACGATTCAAAGAATTTTCAAATTACGCACGTGTAGTGATGGTTTTTTTCAATCTCGGCAACGCCCATGTATTTTATACCAAATAAAACGTTGTACTGCGCCATGTGTTAATTATGTGAATAAAATAGAATATGCATCCCAGATTAAATTGGCGATAAATTTCTTAAACGGTAATTTTTCTGAAATTATAAATACGCTAACTGTGGATATGTATGCAGCTGCTGAATGTATGGATTTTGAGTTGGCGGCAAGCTTACGTGATAAGATTAGCATGATGAAGCAAACGCAGACAAGTCAAATCATTAGTACTCATGAGACACCATTATGTGCCGATTTAATCATTCATCAAGTTGTATCTAGTCAGTTATTTATATATACAATTATGGTTAGGAATGGAATATATATTGGCGATAATCATTACATGCTAGATATAATTGCGGAGGATTGGTTAAATTCTTTGGAGTCATTTCTTGATAGTTATTATATAATTGGGAGAAATACAGATAAAATTATAGTTGATACGCAGTTAGGTCAAGAGTTTATTACGTTTTTTAAAAATGCGTTAAGTATTAAGATTGATAATAAAATCACGGGCAATATTGAAAAATTATTTGCTATGGGCAGAGTTAATTTACTTAATATTATTGAAAACAGCAAAGGTAATCTAAATGAGGCTGAAATAGAGTTATCAAAGTTAAGTGGTGTGGAGAAAATCCACAGAATCGAATGTTTAGATGTTAGCCATAATCACGGTGATGATGCTGTTGCTGGGTTGGTTGTGTATGAAAATGGAATTATAGATAATAGTAAGTACAGAAAATATAATTTACCATCTAGTGTGAACGGTAATGATATTTTAGCGATTGAAACAGTATTAAATAGGCGTTTTACTAGCACAACTATGATGTTGCCAGATATTTTTCTAGTAGATGGGGGTAGGGCGCAGTTTGAAACTGTAAAAAACATCGTAATGAAGTACGAGTTATGTGGTAAAATTAAGGTTGTGTCTATATTTAAGGGTGCAGGGCGAGACCCCAAATTAGACAGGTTGATTTTTGAAGATGGCAATGTCGTGTCGTATTTTGATGCGCCACTTGTGTTTAAGTTAATGCAGGGTTTACGTGATGAAGCGCATAGATTTGCAATAACTGGGCATCGCAAAAAACAAGCAAAAAAAATGACAGCGTCACTTGTGGATGATATACCCAATATAGGGTCAAAAAAAAGAAAAATTTTACTTGCTCATTTTGGCAGTGTAAAAAATATTTCTAATGCGAGTGTTGAGGATTTACAAAAAGTCGTGGGGATTGGTTCTTTGTTGGCTAATCAAATTTATTTGTTTTTTCACTAAAGTATGTATATAAATATGTATAAAATAACATTGCCAACATTGCTTACTTGGATACGAATTATCTTGGTGCCATTTTTTGTGGCGGTATTTTATATTCCAGATTTTATAATCACCATGCCAAATAAAGATTTAATAGCGACGATAATATTTGTTTTTGCTGCTTTTACTGATTACTTAGATGGCTATTTAGCCCGTAAATTAAATCAAGAGAGTTCTTTTGGTGCATTTTTAGATCCAGTTGCGGATAAAGCATTAGTTGCCGCAGCCTTGGTGGTGTTAGTAAATTTGGATAGAACCTTTATTTTTGCTGCAATAATAATCATTGTTCGTGAGATAGCTATTTCTGCTCTACGGGAGTGGATGGCTCAATTGGGTGAAGTGAGAAGTGTGGCAGTTGCGTATATTGGAAAATTAAAAACAGCATTACAATTTTTGGCGATTTCTTTATTGCTCTTTAATTATCATACCAATTTTATTGGTAATATCTTTATGCTTTTAGCCGTGATATTTACGGTTATTTCTATGTTTTACTACTTAGAACAGGCTAAACAGTATTTAAAAAAATTAAACAAATAAAACTTAAGGAATTAAAGGTATTATATGGCTAAAACTATTAAAAAAGAAACTGTGCTAGTAGATGCAAAAAAAAATGAAATGAGTAGTAATGCGAATTCACGAAATAATGATAGAACTGCTTTTGATGGTCATGAAGACATCACTGGTGAGGAGCTAGAGCGAGGTAAAAATCGTAGATCAAAATCAAAGAAATCTGGCCGTGATGAAGTTGCACCAGATGTTAATCATTTAATGCATTTGGTTAGTGCAGGGTTAGATAATTTAAGTGCGGATGAACTAAGTAAATTAGAAGAACAAAAAAGAAAGCTACGTTATTTATTGGGTAAGGGTAAGGAGCGTGGATATGTTACTAACTCAGAAATAAATGACAATTTGCCAGATCATATTACTGATCCTGAAATCATCGACCAAATTATAACGATGATTGAAACGCTCGGGATTAAAGTTTTCGAATATGAACCAAGTAGAGAAGAATTATTGTTAACTGGTACATCATCAGCTACCGTTGATGATGATGAGTATGCGGTAGAAGAGGCGGAAAAGATCTTAACGAGTACAGCAGCAACTAACGAATTTGGTAGAACTACCGATCCAGTGAGGATGTATATGCGTGAGATTGGAACTTATGATTTATTAGATAAAACTGATGAAGCGGAGATTGCTCGTAAATTAGAAAACAGTGTTACTTTAATGATTGCGGTTATTTCGGAATGCCCTACGGTAATTAATGCAATATCTTTGGCGTATAAAGAAACAATTACGGGAAAGCTCAAAATTGAAAACTTCATTGATGAATTTACTGGTGAAGAAGTTTTAGTCGAGGGGGCGATTCTGGATGAAGAGTCTGATGATTTTGGTGGTAGTCTAAGTGATGATGAAGAGATTTCAAGAGAAGAATTAGAGAAATTAAAACGTCGAGCTGCAGATTTTTTTGTGTCTTTTGATAAGTTGGTTGAAAAACAAAACATCGTTATTGAAAAACATACTACAAATTCTAAAGAATATGTGGCAGTGCTAGGCTTATTGGCAAAAGAATTAGAGAAAATTCGCTTTACGAATAAACAAATTGAAATCTTGTGTGAAATTTTAAGAAAATATCATAAGGAGATAAAAGACTTAGAAAATGAAGTTTTTCATATAGCCTGTGATATTATTAAAGTTCCAGAAGACAAATTTAGAAAAGAATTTCTAGGTCATGAGATTAAGTGGGTTGGTATGCATGTGCCTAATAAAAAGTATGCAGACTTATTTGATAAATTAAAATACGATATAATCGAAAAACAAGAAAAAATGGTAGCGGTTGAAAAAAAATCGCATATGAGTATTGAAACCATTAAGCGATTATTTAAACAACTACAAAAAGCGGAACGTGAGCAGAAAAAAGCCAGAACAGAGATGGTTGAATCCAATCTGCGTTTAGTAATTTCCATAGCGAAAAAATATACTAATCGTGGGTTACACTTTTTGGATTTAATCCAAGAGGGTAATATTGGTCTAATTAAGGCTATTGATAAATTCCAATACCGTAAAGGTTATAAGTTTTCAACTTATGCTACATGGTGGATTAGGCAGGCTATTACACGTGCTATTGCCGATCAGGGTAGAACTATTCGTATACCAGTACATATGATTGAAACCATTAATCGAATGAGCAAAGAACACAGAAAGCTTCTACAAGAAAAATCTGGAGAACCATTAACTAAAGAACTGGCTGCTAGAATGGAAGTCAGTGAAGAGAAAGTGCGGAAAATTTATCAAGTTGCGCATGACTCAATATCCATGGATGCACCTATTGGTGATGAGGATGATACAAGTTTTGGTGATTTTATTGAGGATAAATCTAGTGTCATACCAGCAGACCACGGTATTGATTATAGCTTAAAGAAAACTATCCGTGAAGTATTGGGTACGTTGTCACCACGTGAGGCAAAAGTATTATGTATGCGTTTTGGAATTGACACGTTGACTGATCATACATTAGAAGAAGTTGGGCGTCAATTTGACGTTACACGTGAACGGATAAGACAAATTGAAGCTAAAGCAATACGAAAACTTCGCCAACCAAACCGTGCGGAAAAATTAAAGAGTTTTCTTGATAGTTTCAGCAAACTAGAAGGATTAGATATTGAGGATTCAAGTATGGATGAAGAATACGGATTTGATGATTTGGGTGATGAAGAGGAATAAACGAATATACAAAAACAGGCATTTTTTATAAAAGGAAAATATGTGGATTATAAACAAATTACACAAATAGCAGTTAATGCGTTGGAAAATATAAAGGGGGTAAATATTGTTGTAATAGACACAAATAAAACTTCGTCTTTATTTAGTTCAATTATATTGTGTACAGGTACTTCGAGTCGTCAAGTTTCGGCATTAGCCAATAGTGTGTTGATAGATTTTAAAGAAAATGGAATTAATATTCTAGGTACTGAAGGTAATACAAATGGTGAATGGGTCTTAGTGGATTCTGGAGATGTGGTAGTTCATGTAATGTTGCCACATGTAAGAGAATACTATGACTTGGAGGCATTGTGGAATGGACAACGGGCAGAAAACTAATCTCCATGGTTTCGGGGTTAATGTATTTGGGGTAGGGGTATTAATCCTTGGTAAAAGTGGTATAGGTAAAAGTGAGTTAGGTTTAGGGTTGATCGATCGTGGACATAAATTTGTGGTTGATGACTTTGTTGTTATTGAAAAAGACTCTGATGAAACGTTATGGATGTCAGCATTAGATTTTGCAGAACCATTTATTCATATCCGTGGCATTGGGTTTATAGATATCAGCCGAATATACAGTAATATATCTAATATAATGTCAAGCAGTAAACTTGATTTAGTGATTGAACTATCAGAAGATAACGAGTTATTAAATAAAGATGTTATAACGCAATCGCAAATACAACATCTCATCCTAAATACAACAATAGAAAAACGAATGTTACCAATCGGTAATAATCGCAATTTATGTCTATTGGTAGAAATCTTGGTAAAGTCATATATACAATTAAAAAATGGGTATGATTCAACCCAATATTTTTTAGATAACCATTCAAATTTACTCAATATGGATAGATGACATGCAACTTATTTTGATAAGTGGTCTTGCTGGGGCTGGCAAGTCTACTGCACTTAAGATATTGGAAGATAGCGGCTATTATTGTGTAGATAACCTACCCCCATCAATGCTAATGCAATTAATAGAAACCAGATTACTTTCATCAGATGTTAAAAAAATCGCAGTTGGGGTGGATACAAGAAGCTATTCCATGTTGCGTCAATTACCTAATGTAGTTACCGAATTATTAAAACTTGGTATCGACACTAAGGTGATTTATTTAGATGCTCGGGTTGATGTATTGATTAAGCGTTTTTCAGAAACTCGCAGAAAACATCCATTATCAGATGGCAATAGAACTATCTCTGATTGTATCAAAGAAGAACAAGAAATCTTATCCAATATTAGTAATATTGCGCATAGGGTTGACACCAGCGAATTAACTGCCAATGGTCTGCGTAATATAATCAAACAATTTGTCAATGCTGACTACTCCCAGTTAAATATAGTTATCCAATCATTTGGTTTCAAATATGGATTACCAATTGATTCTGATTTTGTATTTGATGTAAGGTGTTTACCTAATCCACATTACGACCCGAATATTAGAGAGTTTAATGGCATGGAAGAACCTATTATTAAATATCTAGATGCTCAGGCAAAAGTTCAAGACATGATTAATGATATTTATAAGTATTTAATAAAATGGCTTGGTGAATTTGGTCTTGATAATAGAAATTATGTAACTATTGCAATTGGATGCACAGGTGGTAAACATCGTTCGGTTTATATAGCTGAAGCATTAGCAAAATTAATAAATAAATTAAAATATAAAGTTATAATACGCCATCGCCAACTGTGATATATAATTAATTCTAGGGGAATAGAGCATGGATTTATAAATCCCAAAGTGTTTGAAGATTATTACTCCCTGAAATCGCCGAAACATTAAAAATAACCGTCTGATGAGCAATTATTTACATTAGTTTGGAAAAAAACTATCATCAAAAATTTGTTCAATAGACCATTCGCAAAGTTGAGGAAAAGCTTTATATGACAACTTGGTTTCATTTGCGGCTTTTAAAATTGCTTTTGCATAGGCAGAGATAAGATAATCATCTAATCTTGCCGATAAACTTGGATTATCATCTAAAACGTCTTTTACTTCCAATCGTTGACCTTTAATGGTTAGTTCCCAGCTAACAACTCGATGTGTGGGTTGATATTTCCATTTTAATAGGTGCATTAATAAAACAGATAATCGATTACTTAATTCACGTTTTTCACTTGCACCCATTAAATGTAACTCCTCTTGTAAATGAATCAAATCAAGATTATTCCAATTCCTTTGTTTAAGTAAGTTTTCTTGCTCTTGAGTCCAAGCATAAAAATCTGTTTCGTATAAAGTTGCATGATTTTGCATAATATAATCCTCAATTAACTTTAAGTTCTCAATATCAAAATTGCCCACGATGTACTCTCGTGCGGAATAATGCGATTCGCAATCACTTAGTTTTTAGGTTGCATTAGATATTATACCATAGTTTGAAACACTATGGAGTATTTAATTGCAATGAGTTGCACTAGTTTTAGGTTATTTTCTTGTTGAGTCAAACATCAATGAATTTGGGGTGCAGTGGGTATAGTTAAGTACCAAGACACAAATTTTTGGACATTTGTCATCCCAGCGTAGGCTGGGATCCAGACATTGCCCTTATTAAATTTAAAGGACATAAATATCCTTAAATAAAATACCTGATAACATGTGTCTAGGTGCTTATCATAATTTTGTGAGTTGCTTCAGCCACACTATAGTTGAGGGAAAACATATAGTGTGGTGAAACAGTGACATTAGAGGCTTCTATGTGTTTTCAACCTCTAATCAATTCGTTTGCATTGCAATACAATGCAAACGTAATAGCGTGACTTCAACAACACTTTAGGTAACATTTTAGGTTATCTATCATCAAAATGTTGTTTCATTTGTCTGACGGTATTTTAACCTATCTCAATTTATCTTTCATCTATTGTTTTTACATGTTATTTTTTTGGGTGAAAATAACTAACAGGGTAATTGTAGTGTTTAAGTTGCAAATCCTTGCCATCACTACTAATAAATATTATTACTATAAGTGAGTTAAGTTATGATTAGGCTCAGTCACCCCCCAAAATATTGATCAGTCGCTTAAAAAGGACAACCATTCTATTAAAAATCATGTATAATACGTTATATATTAATTACATAAATTAGAGGGATTCAATTTAGTTATGCTCGAAATGGAAACAATTGAGGGAATACGTTTAAATGTTCGTCAACTTAGTTGGGCAGAATCACGTCTTATATTACAAAAGGCAGACCCAACTTTAGTTGAGATAATCGACGAACTATCACCTCCGAGGACATTTTTTCTATATTTAGCTACATATGTATATGGTGCTACAATAGTCAAAAATGGGCGACTACATTTTAATACCAAATATCGGGAGTCTATTCCCTGTGATGATATACTAATTCCAGCAAGATTACAAAAAAAACTAGGATATAATCCAATAACGCAATCACCGCTGGCCGTACTAGTTGAACGTGTTGGCGAAACATACCTACCAGTTAATAACAATGCCTATCCACTTGATATATTACGCACTGGTGATTTATTATGTCCGAATAATATCTCACGGGATAGAGTATATAATTTAACTCCATTTATGCAACCTGCCTATAACCTTACAACCATTGTTGCTGGGGTACGCAGTATTTTTATGGTACCTAAAATTAGCGATAGCTTCTGTCATCAAAATATAAAAAAACGTTTTAAAGTAACGCTAGATGCCCCAAAATCATTTATGGAGCACGGTGCAATATTTAGAGATATTGTGCATGGTGAAAAAACAGGTTGGAAAACAAAAATTTTAATTTTTGGTAATGATTGGATTGAGAAATTATCCGACCCTGCATGGGCAAGGTTTACTAACCACTTACTACATAAAATCTTAACTAAACATAAATCGGCAGAGATGTTAGAGGTTAGTAGCGTTTTAAGTTATATTGACCAAAAACGTAATTTGCGTTTTAATGCCATGACATTAAATATGGCTAAACATTTATTAAATATTGCGGTGGGTAATGCGCCGTGTTTTCGTCCAAGTATGGATAACGAGATGGCACCAATTAAACTGATTCAATCTGCATATGTTAAACATTATGGATTGACGGATTATTTTCCACTTCTGATGGAGCCAACAATAATAAACCCTAATCAACCACGTGATAGTTACTATTTTTCAAATTGTCCAACGCTACCTCAGTTAGCCCCAGAATCATATGGTAATAAAGCTAAGAGCATAATTAACACAATCAAAGATGTTAAATATATCATTGACATGTATCAAAATAGCTTAACTAGTGATGCATGGGTATCTAACTCGGCTATTAGTTACCAGTCACGATGTTTTAAATTTAGTTATTATCATAATGATGTAGTTGATGAAACTGATGGAATCTACCATATTGATAGTTTTTTTAAACATGACTCACGCTTTAATGCACTTCAAATTGGAGCACCTCCAATTTATAGCCCAGTATTGCGTGGTTGTATTAAAATCCATCACAACAAATCCCGAATGTAAAATTAATCTTTATATATACTTGAATAGATTCAAGATCCAAGGAGGCGCTAAGCGATGCCACCTATAGTAGTAGCTAAGGAGCTTGGCAACAAACTTGGAACTTGAATATGAATGAGTATACATTATTTATTTACGCATTTATTCTTACTAACTGTTTTCATAGATCTAAAAATAAAATGTACCGTATCCCATTATCTCCATACCACAAAATATTCTATCAAGAATGGCAATTAAATCCTAGTGCAAGTAATTATAATATCGTGTTTGACCAAACAATTAGTAATACCTTGGATATTCCCCGACTTAAGGATAGCTTAACTCGGTTTATAGGTGATTATTTAATCCTAAACAGTCATATCGAAAACACCAATGGCGAGGCATATTGGGTACCGAATGGTACAATTCGTTATTTGGATATATTTACCGATGTTGTAACCCAGCAACAAATGTATGATTATGTAGCTCAGCCATTTAATGTTGAAACAGAGCCATTGTATCGATTTGCCGTGTTTGTAGAAGCCGATGGAAATTATCGTTTTATTGTGGTGATGCATCATTTAGTTGTTGATGGTTTAGCTTTTAATGAGTTGATTACTCAAATTTCTGAATATTATAATAATCTAAAATATACGTGGGGAAACCTACGTTCACAACAACAAGAGTTAATTGCTAAAAATTCTGTATTAGTGCGACAGTTAGCAAAAAATAAAATGAAGAATAAAAATTTTTGGAATGATATATTACAACAAACAAATCCGATTGATTTAAGATTTTTAACGCCAACACACAAAAAAACAACT
>CAITEL010000292.1 GCA_903891375.1 uncultured Neisseriaceae bacterium | reverse complement strand
TAACATGGGTGCAGCTTCATATTAATGCATACAAATTTTTTGGTGGCACGCCATTACGTATTATACTTGATAACCTAAAAGCTGGAGTTATAAAACCTGATATTTATGATCCAATAATAAACAAGACGTATTCAGAATTATTAAACCAGAGCATAAAGGAAAGGTAGAGCGCTCAATTAGAATTGTCAAAGAGCAGTTAATTGCTGGAAGAAGCTATATAGAGATTAATGCTGCGAATATTGAGGCATTAAAATGGTGTAGTAATGAGATTTCGCATCGCATATGTAGTAGCACTGGTAAAAAGCCCATAGATGTCTTTGAGCAGGAAGAAAAAGTAAATTTACTTCCTTTGCCATCAGGATTTTTTGATATAGCAGAATGGAGCTTAGCTAAAGTGCACAGAGACCATCACTTTGTTGCTAAAGGTAACTTTTATTCTGTTCCGACACGGTATATAGGTGAAGAGATTAGTGTTCGTATTGGCCTTAAAACAGTATCCGCTTATTATCAGCATAAGATCATCAAAACTCATCCAAGAAATTTTGCTAAAGGGCAGTGGATTACGGATTTACAAGACTATCCGAAAGCGGCATTACAATATCTCGAAAAGACTCCAGGTATTTGTTTAGAAATAGCTTCCACTATAGGAAACGCAACACATCAAACGATTCAGTATACACTGAATCATGGTACAAGAGTAGGGTTGCGTAAAGCACAGGCGATTTTAAGATTGGCCGACAAATATGGCAAAGAACGATTAGAAGCAGCATGCATACGTGCAACTCAATATAATAATTATAGCTATGAATCATTATGTAAGATTTTATCTAATGAATTAGATAAAATTAAAGGTGTTAATCCTTTAATTGCTAAGTCTGAAAACTTAGAAGAAACTGCGTATATGAGGTCGGCAGATGAATATATTTCTGATATGGAGGTAAATTATGTCCAATGAATTGCAACTTATGGAATTAGTAAAATCTTTAAAGTTATATGGAATACTAGATACGTTGGAAAGTCGTTTGCAGCAAGCAAAAGAGAGTAATATATCATATGAAGAGCTGTTGGCAACACTATTTCAAGATGAGCTAGAAACGCTTGAGCAGCATGCATTGCAAAGACGTATTGATACTGCAAAATTTGAAGAAGTAAAAACATTTATAAATTTTGATATGGGACGGTATTCTACACAAATTAGGCATGCTATCAATGATTTAATGACTGGTAAATTTCTTAAAGAAAGAAATCATATCATTATCATGGGCCCTGTAGGCACTGGAAAAACTCACTTATCTCAGGCTCTTGGTATGCTCGCATGTCAAA
The DNA here is from genome assembly GCA_903891375.1 of uncultured Neisseriaceae bacterium. GTDB lineage: Bacteria > Pseudomonadota > Gammaproteobacteria > Burkholderiales > UBA11063 > Aquella. The sequence continues at coordinate 549 of CAITEL010000292.1, read as the reverse complement.
AGAATAAAAAAGTGAAGTTTATAGCTACCAATGAGCTTCTTAATGAATTTTACCGAGCCAGAGCTGATGAAATGCATGATAAGTTATTTAAGCGGTATGCTAAATTTGACCTGTTGATTTTAGATGATTTTGGCCTCAAGCCATTATCTGCAGAGCAATCTTCTGATCTATATGATCTAATAGCGACAACTCATATAAAATCAAGTTTGATAATTACAACAAACAGAAAAATTGAGAAATGGATGGAGTTATTTTTTGATCCAGTTATGGCTAATGCCGCACTTGATAGGGTTGTTAATAAAGCATACCGTATAATACTGGACGGTGACTCTTACCGTAAAAATTTTACACCAAAATTTAAAATGGAGGGTGACAAAAAAATGGAAAAGTGTTAGCGTAAGTGGAGTACTTTGCTTGGCGATGGGGTGGGGTATTTAGCTTGGCGAATGACAGGCAACATAAAATGAAAGAGCAAATGATCGAATTTCTCTCCAGCTATAGTGATATTAAGGCTGTTCATCACTGTATAGTCAGACTGACTTTGTAGAC
>CAITEL010000291.1 GCA_903891375.1 uncultured Neisseriaceae bacterium | reverse complement strand
ATATATAAACGTTAAATTTGACATATCATCACTATAAGAACCTCGAATAATTTCAGCAATTTTATTAGATAAAAAGTTTTTATAAGTGTGCTCATCTTGGCCTGCCAAAAACCAAGAATTTTTATCTAAAAAATCTTCAATAGTTATTTTTCCTAAAGTCAAACTTGCTATATCTACAAATTGTGGATATAAATTACGCAATTTACTTTCTTCATTCATGATTATTGAATGGTTTGTCTCAATAGAACGCGGACGACGACGGAGTAGTTCTGCCAATCTTCTAAAAATAAGCATACGACTACCCCATACATCATGCGATTGAATGTGTTTTTGATACATCGTAAGTAATTCTGGTATTCTTAAATTTTCAGGTTTATATAAAATGGCACCCTCAAATGCTATTCTACTGTTTATTCTGTATATAGATGGATAGCCATAAACATCAACCCTAAGCTCATTTGCTAAAATTCTTGCTGTTGAATAATGCCCATATGCACCACGACAAGACTGTAGTGCTATACGTTTTACAGTATCTATTGAATGACCATCTATTTTCAAAAGAGTCCTAATTACTTGTGCTAATTCCAAACCATCCATATAATTGACATTTGATGGGGCACCATGTGCACGAATAACAAATGTGCCTGACACTCGATCAAGCGACATAAGTGAATCTTTACCTAATAAAGCTGAGGTTCTTATTGATCCTAAATTAATTCGCCCAGTGACTAAAGGCAGCGGAATAGCGTCTCTATTTATTATTTTCATTGGTAATGTATTCCATAAGCCATTAGCATTTTTTATTTTTTCAAATAAAGCAAATTTATTGCTATCAATAAGAATTAACATTTGTAAATGATTTAGTTGAGGTTTAATCAATATAGTTCCTGGCATAATGATGGTGCTAATATCATTAATATTTTGAAGTGTTGTTGGATTATGAAAGATTGAGCCAGTCCTTACATTACCATAAGCACTTAATTCATTAGATATTCTTCCAAATAAAGCTTCTGCCTGTTCACTTGCAATTATATTACCTTCAGTTAGAATTGTAATAGCTTGTTTTTCTCCATCTGTTATTTGTAAATTATTAATAACTCTTGTGGCAATATTATCAACCGAATCAGGTAATCGCATTCCATTTGGAATTCCTGCAAAAATTTTAAGCCTTGGAGTATTTGCACTCATGCCAATAATTTTTAAACCTGTTTCATTAATTTCGCCTAGTAGCTCAACTGGTAAAAATTGCACCCCAGATCCAAATGCAGGATTTAAATAATCATTTTTAATTCCGACTAAACGACCATTACCAATAGATAACATTGCATGCACAACTTTATCTTCATGGTTAACAAAAACTACAATTTTACCTTGTGAAATTTGTAATAAATCATCAGAACTCATAATTGGTTGTGGATTATTTGATAAAAAAATCTTATTAAAAGCTCCTGCATTTCTACTGGCCTCCTTAAAAGATTCCCTAAGATTATTTGCAGCTGGTATATTTATTTTTCTAGAATTTTGTAGCATATTTACAGTATAGTCCCAACATACTCCTTCACTACGGGTACTTAAACTAGAGCGAATTGCTTTATATAAGTTTGGATCGATGTGTGAAAATAATGGAAAAGTTTGTGCCTGTGGTACACGAAAATATCTAGGAGACATTTTAAAGGCATTAGTCATAGTAATACGATTTGCGATTTTAGGTGCAATATATTTTATATTTAGGTAAAGTTTCATTAAGTTTTTTGTAGATATAGCTTGTTTTGTAGCAGGAATAAATACTACAGTTGAAATTATGTTAGTAATAAGTTCTTGTAAAGCAATATTCCGCTTAACAGGATCTGTTTCAGTATAATATTCATATGTACTAACCCCAACATGTACTCCATGTACAAACAAACTAGCCCCAAAAAAAATAAGACCTATACTGCCAGGCAGAAAAGCAAAAATACCAGTGTATATTGATATAACTAATAGAACAGCTTTTGTAATATCTATAGCTAATTTTCGTGTTTCTTCTGTTCTAGTATAAAATAAAGCATCTATGTTTTGAGATAAGTGACTTAGTTGGATATCCACCAACTTATCAATAAGACGATCTATATTCTCAATATTATGTAACCCTATTAATGGGGTAGATTTAAAATTTTCCTCAACAGCAAAATCATGTTTTTTGAAAACTTCAATGCAATAATTGACATAAGGAATAGGTATATTTTTACATATTATGTCTTTTAACCCTGTATCAATTTTAAAAACATCACTAGCGTCGTAGTTTGGGCGATAGTCCCCAAGGGATTTATCAAATGTCCTAAATGTAGCACGGAGTTCAACAGGAATTTCTAACCGAAAAATTTTATTTGAATCCAGTGAAATTACTACTCCATGACTTACAACATATTCATCCTCCCTATAACTATAACCTTTTTTTGATATTTCTATAAAAAACATACGATTAACTTGAGCACCATTAAATGACATTATCCGTATATTTGCATTATTTTGAAGAATATTCATTATAATATTATTATCATAATCACTAATATTAGTTTTTAACAAATTTAGTAAATGTTGTATTAAAATACCATAAATAACTTTATTTAATGCATCCATGTGAATAGCAGAACCTTTATATTGTTTTAACTCTTCAAGCATTAAGTATTCTAATTCACGAATTCTAGGTTTTATAGCCTTCATTGCCTCTCCTTGAGTTTTCGTAAAAACACGATTGTATAAATTTGGTAATTTTTTAGGTTTCACTTCTTTAAATTTAAATGTAAAATGATAATCATGTTCGTCTACAATACCAATTAAAAAATCACGAACAGAAAAATCTATATCCTTATGCTTCATCTTCGCCACATTATTATCATCAAGATAGAAATATTTATGCGTTATTAATTGATTGGGATCAAAAAGAACAAAATGATTTATTCCCTTGGATCTATAATGATCTAATTGGTAATCTTTAATTTTAGCATCTATAAACTTTATTGGATTAAAAATTGGAGAATAAACATCTTTAGCAGTTTGGTTTATATAAAGTCCTAAATTATTTTCTAAAATATATGAAAGTTCTTCATTATTACCTGAAGTTATAGCTTTATTTATAAGATAATGAACAATCTCTGGTTCAAATTGAAAACCTTGCAAATGTTTTTGTATTTTAATATACTCTGGTTTATATTTACCACTGATTAGAGAAAAGTATATTTTATCTTCAGCTGTGTAGTCATTACTATGCCACAAAATTAGTGGCGATTTATAACCGCTTTCTGAATCTAAATAAATAGAAAAAATTGAATCCTTCCATTCTGAATTATACACATAGATTTTTCTAATAATATCTTTAAATATCTCACTGCTATTCCAATCAAATAATATGGTTTTAATCGTTTTCTTATTACTATACCCGATAGGTGAAGATCTTAGCCATGGTAAACGTTTATGGTACTCATATGTTTTTTTAGGCACATAACAATGTATATCACGACTAAGATCAATTGCAACAAATCCATTTGGAGATTCTATAGCAATTATATTGGTAAATAAAAAATTCCCATACCAAATAGTTTTAGCGGGTATACTACCATCAAGATATTTTTGCACAGATTCTTTGCTTTCTTGAGTCTGGGATACATCATGT
>CAITEL010000290.1 GCA_903891375.1 uncultured Neisseriaceae bacterium | reverse complement strand
TAAAGGTAAAAGTAAAGATAAGAATAAAAATAATGGCTCAGATAATCCTGCGCAATAATATATATTTGCTGGAGATATCGCTAATGTTAAAGTAGTAAATAAAATATTTTCAAAATTAAATTTTAGCTTATCAAGGTATAACCATAGAAAAACCATAGAACAAAAAAATAATATTTGGCTCAAAACCAATGCAGTGTAATTTAGAGGAATCAATAAATTTAAAGAAAAGATACGTAATATAATTGGCCATAATGGAAACCATGGCCATAAATCAGCATCAGGAACAGTTGTAATTGGATACCCATTTTTAGCAATCGCTGCATAAATTGGGGCATCCCAACGATATAGATTATCAACTAATGATTTAGTATTATGTAACATAAGATTAATTGATGAATACTCAAATGCAATCATTAGACGAGAAACTAAGTAAACAGCAAAACAAATAAGTATAATTCTGGTTAAACTAATTTTATGAGATAATTCAGTAGAAAGTTTAATGTTATTATTAAGTTTTTTTATTTTATTAATAGCCAATCCCTCCAGATTATACTTAGTGCGCTCAAATGATGACCGTGCTAAGTATATTCATTGCTGTTTACGGTTAAAATCTCACTTGTATCAATTCTTAAATACGTTTATCAATAGGGATATAATCACGTGCGGTATATCCTGTATATAATTGACGTGGGCGACTAATTTTAAGTGTTTCTTCAGTTATCATTTCTTGCCATTGAGCAAGCCATCCAACAACACGTGCTAGAGCAAAAATTGCAGTGAACATATCCATTGGGATACCGATAGCACGTAAGATTATTCCTGAGTAAAAGTCTACATTAGGGTATAGTTTTTTCTCAATAAAATATGGATCAGATAACGCATGTTTTTCAAGTTTCATTGCAAGTTTAAATAATGGATCGTTGTGTTTTCCTAAAGCATCTAATACTTCATAACATGTTTTACGGATAATATTTGCCCGTGGATCCATGTTTTTATAAACACGATGGCCAAATCCCATTAAACGGTATTTCTTATCTTTAACTCCAGCCACGTAATTATCTACATTATCTTCACTGCCGATTTCTTCAAGCATCTTTAACACAGCTTCATTTGCGCCACCGTGTGCTGGACCCCATAAACAAGCGATACCTGCAGCAATAGCCGAAAATGGGTGCGTGCCAGAGCTACCAGCTACACGAACGGTTGAAGTTGAAGCATTTTGTTCATGGTCAGCATGAAGTAGAAATATAGTATCTAATGCTTTAGCAATTACTGGGTTTACTTTGTATTCTTCACAAGGATTGCCAAACATCATACGTAGAAAATTTGATGAATAATCTAAGTTATTTTGCGGATACATAAATGGTAAACCATTAGTATAACGGTAGCACATTGCAGTTACTGTTGGCATTTTAGCGATTAAACGGTGAATCGCATCAGAGCGACTATCTAAATTCTGAAAATCAAATGCATCAGGATAAAATGCAGCCATAGCACCAACAACACCTGTTAACATTGCCATTGGATGAGCATTACGTTGAAAACCATTAAATAGACGTACTAATTGTTCATTAATCATGGTGTGTTGTCTGATTGAACTCTCAAATTCTTCTTTTTGTTGTGTAGTTGGTAATTCACCATGTAAAAGCAAATATGCACCTTCTAAGTGTGTAGAATGTTCGGCTAATTGTTCTATAGGGTAACCACGATAGAATAATTGCCCTTTATCACCATCAATAAAAGTAATTTTTGATTCACAGGCTGCTGTAGCTAAAAACGCAGGGTCATAGCTCCACATTCCAAAAGAACCTAAAGTTCGTATATCGATAACATCTTGACCGATGCTTGCTTTAAGAACTGGCATATCAGCAATACGACCATCTCCAAAATCAACTTTTACTGTTTTTGTACTTGACATAATTTTCTCCAATTGTTTTTAATATAATTTACGATGTTTTGAATTTTGTCATTTTCGGCAACTATTTCACCTTGAAATAACAACAATAATTCACTATCATCTAGTTCAAGTAAAGAGGCGTAGGCGTCTAGCTCTTCATTTGATAAAAGTTTAAGGTTTCCCTCTTGAATAAAACGATCAAAATATAAATCTAATTCGAGCATTGAACGTCTAGAATGCCATTTTAGTTTTTCTGTTTTTAATCGTAATGAATCTTTTTCTAATAGCATAATGCTTTATACTGCTCTACTAACCATTAGTTCTTTAATTTTACCAATTGCTCGAGTTGGGTTTAAATGTTTAGGACATACATCTGCACAGTTCATAATTGTATGACATCTAAATAATCTATACGGGTCATTTAACTCATCGAGTCGCAGGCTAGAGGCTTGATCACGACTATCGGCAATAAATCTATATGCATGCAAAAGTGCTGCAGGGCCAACGAATTTATCAGGGTTCCACCAAAACGATGGGCAAGCTGTAGAACAACACGCACATAATATGCATTCAATAACACCATTTAATTCATTCCGTTCTTGTGGTGACTGTAGTCGTTCACGCTCAGGCATAGGTCTATCATCAATAACATATGGTTTAATTGAGTTATATTGGTTAAAAAACTGTGTCATATCTACAATTAAATCACGAATTACGGGTAACCCAGGAATTGGACGCAATATTACTGGTTCTTTTAATCCAGCTAAATCAGTAAGGCAGGCTAAACCATTACGTCCATTTATATTTAATGCATCAGAGCCACAAACACCCTCACGACAGGAGCGACGAAATGACACGGAGTCATCTTGGTAATCTTTAATTTTGATTAAAGCACTTAATAGTTTGGTGTCATGTGCTTCTAATTCAACTTCGTAATCTTTGTAATATGGTTTATTATCGGTTTCTGGATTATAACGATATACCGAGAATTTCATTTTTTTCATTTTTATACTCATCCTATATTTTATTTGGTAACTACTCGCATGCGCAATTATATCTAAATATTTTGATGGCGCCGTGTATAAATATACATAATACACTCGTGTGAAGTCATCAAAATATGACGATAGAATTGATGCAGGTGAGTAGTCATTTAATATATGCGTTTTGCGGGCTGTATATAATCCACCGTCAGTGGTGTGGTGTGTACATCTTTATATACAATCTTTCGTCCATCTTTATAATACAATGTATGTTTCATAAAGTTTACATCATCACGCTCTGGGTAATCAAGTCGTGCATGTGCGCCACGGGACTCTTTCCTTGCTTGTGCACATATCATTGTTGCAACTGCTACTTCAATAGTGTTAGCAAACTCTAATGCTTCAACTCGTGCTGTATTAAACACTTTTGATTTATCTTTAATACTTACATTATCTGCTCGCTTTGCTACTGCTTCTATTTTTGCTACTCCGTCTAATAGCACAGTATCTGTTCTAAATACACTAGCATGTTGTTGCATTATTATTTGCATTTCAGTGCGCACATCGGCAATAGCCTCACCAGTTGTATTGTTGTCTAGTTTAGCTAAGCGATTTAAAGTAAAATCTGCTGCATCACTCGGTAATTCTTTGTATTCTTTATGATGATTTTTAATAAAATCTATCATAGAGATTGCGGCAGATTTGCCAAACACGACTAAATCTAATAATGAGTTAGTGCCTAGTCTATTTGCGCCATGTACTGAGGCACAAGCGCATTCTCCAGCTGCATAAAATCCATCAACCCGTGATTCCATATTGTCACCGTTAGGGACAACTACTTCTGCTTTATAATTTGTAGGTATCCCACCCATCATGTAGTGGCAAGTTGGGATAATAGGGATAGGTTCTTTTATTGGGTCTAAGCCTAAAAATTGTAAACAAATCTCACGAATCCCAGGTAACCGTTGCTCAATCACATCTTTACCTAAATGATCTAATTTAAGTAACACATGATCTTTTTTGGGGCCACAGCCACGTCCTTCATTAATCTCTATTTGCATGGCTCTAGCAACTACATCACGTGATGCTAAATCTTTAGCAGTAGGGGCATAACGTTCCATAAAACGTTCACCATTACCGTTTAATAAGTATCCACCTTCGCCACGTACACCTTCAGTAATCAAAATTCCAGAACCACTCAAACCAGTAGGGTGAAATTGCCAAAATTCAATATCTTCAACAGGAAATCCAGCACGTAGTGTCATACCGACCCCATCTCCAGTATTTATAAAGGCATTGGTCGATGCTTGATAAATCCTACCCGCACCACCTGTAGCAAATAATACCGCTTTAGCTTGGATAATATAAACCTGTCCAGTTTCCATTTCAAGGGCAGTAATGCCAATTACATCACCAGCTTTATTTTTAATTAAGTCTAATGCCATCCATTCCACTAAAAAGTGAGTGTTGGCTTTAACATTGCGTTGATATAGTGCGTGGAGCATTGCATGCCCAGTTCTATCGGCTACAGCACAAGCACGTCTAACTGGTTTTTTACCAAAGTCAGACATATGCCCACCGAATGGACGTTGGTATATTTTACCGTTATCTAATCGGTCAAAAGGCATGCCAAAATGTTCAAGTTCTACAACGGCATCAACTGCTTGCTTACACATAAACTCTATAGCATCTTGATCGCCCAGCCAGTCAGAGCCTTTAACGGTATCGTACATATGCCAGTGCCAGTTATCATCTTCTACGTTGCCTAAAGAGGCAGAAATACCACCTTGAGCAGCAGCTGTGTGTGAACGAGTCGGGAACACTTTTGATAATACAACGGTTTTGACTCCTGCTTCTGATAATTCTAGCGCTGCACGCAAGCCTGCACCACCACCCCCAACAATAACCGCTTCATATTTCATTATAGGTAAAGACATTATATAGGTTTCCTTTTACCAAATTACTTTTATTGAATATATTAAACTACCAAATAACCATAGTATGGTTAATATATGTAGTGTAAGTTTTACTGCATTACATTTTACATAATCCATCCAGATATCACGAATACCCACCCATGCGTGAAGAACTACAGCAAGGAAGAATATTTGAACTACAATTTTTACTAAGGTGCAATTAAATAAATTTTGCCATGAAGTAATACTCGAATTAACATTAAAGGCAGAAATAAACACACAAACTAGAAAAATAATTGCAAAAATAAGCATAATAACGGCAGTAATGCGTTGTTGTAGCCAGCTAATAAAACCAAAACCTGCACCAGTTATATGACGTTTTACCATATAATAGCTCCTAAAATAACTGTTAAAAGAATACTAACAACAATTACAATCTTAGCGGTTAGTTTAGCTTTGTGGACTTCAACACCTTTATCCATATCTAGGAATAAATATCTAACGCCAGCACACATATGGTACATAAACACAAAAATAAAGAGTAGGTAAATTAATTTTACGATAGGGGTAGAAATTACACCATAAAAACTAGAGTAGAAATCTGGGCTGGTGAGTGACTTATGTAATACATAAAGAACGAATGGAATACTTAAAAAAAGTAAAAAGCCAGTAATCCGATGTAAGATTGAGACTTTTGCCGTAATAGACATTTTTGGTGCTAAAGTAAAAAGATCTAAATATTTCGGCCGTGGTTTGGTTGGCATATTGGTTACTACTCCCGTAAAAACGATAGGTCATGTATACCAATTGATGAGATTGTGGTACCCAAACCACGTGGAGGCAACAAGCTTATAATGTACTAGAAAGTACAAAGTGAGTTGTTTTCTCCACGTGGTTTGAGTCTATTCAAGTAAAGGTATACAATTATTGTAAATTAAACTGTGGAATTTTACCACACTATTAAAATAACTTTCAAATTAAAATGAGTAGATACTCACTAAAATTTCAGTACGAACTGAAATTGGCTCATAATTATGGTAAAAACAAGATGTTAATGTTGTCATCATCGTGTTTATAATACTGTTAAGTTAGTTATTTCATGTTTTTTTTTATGACAAAAATGCTTGTAATTACAATAAGAAATGGATGTTAATTATGATAAATGTACTTTTTAGATTATTTACTACAACCTTATTATTTTTTATGTTATTTGGGTGTAGTGGTGGGAGTAACCCATCAGATGACCCGACACAGTACGGGACAATAACAATAACTCCAAGCGCAATTAATGTTCCAAATGGCAGTACTGCTACGGCTATAATTAATCTAAGTAATAGTGTAGGCGTGGGCAACATTACTGTTGGTGTTGTGTCAGCTGATACTTCTGTAGCAACATTAGATGTGGCGCAGTGTATTTTATCTACAAATAATCCTACTTGTTCAGTTGTTATATCAGGGGCAAGTATAGGTTCTACCCAAATAAATCTTAACACTAGTTATAACGGTCATAATTATAGTATTACGTCGGCAATGGTTACGGTGAGTAATAGTATTAATTTTACTACTGTAGTACAAGGTCTTAGTAATACAATTTACAGTAATACAGTGTATCCAACCAGTTTTATTTTCACTAATACTGATTCTGTGGCGACATCTTTAGGTGCAAGTACTATTTCGATGCCTAACCCCATAATATGGGTTGAAAGCGGAGATACATGTTCTAATCGAACAATTGAGAGCGGGGCTACATGTACTATTAGTGGGAATGTTTCATTAGCGAGCGCATCTACAGGTAATACCATCTCAATATCGTTAAATCGAGCTAATGGAGTGGCAACCTATTTATATCAAACTGACGAATATGCTGTGGCCTTCAAATCAGGGTATGCGGCATTGCGAGTTTATGCTCCTGCTGAGAGTGATGGACATACTGGGGTTTATTTTTTTGTTGATATTGGTGGTGTTACGTCTGATACTGGTGCACATCCAGTACAGTATACTTTATCAAATAATAATATATATACTGGTAATGTTATTGTTAATTCAGCTAATGGTCTAGCGCCTTCTTCATACACGTTTGAGTTACCCGCAGGCAATACGACAATTTATACTCCGCCTATGCTTGTTGGAGCAAGTTTACAAAATGCAGGGGCAAGGATGTTTTTATCTTATGGCGGTGCTTTAAGTGGTGTTGCTGGAGCACAACCAAATACCCAGCAAAACATTCCGTATGTAATGCCTGAATATAATGTTCCAGCTAATTTACAAACTGTTTTAGATGTTTCTTATGTAAATTCAATTAGTGTTCCTGTAGCTGCCACTGGTACAGAACAACTTAGTGGTTCGGTAAAATGGACTAATTCGCATGCTGGAGTAAAATCTCAGTATTATAATTATTCTGGAACGACTTTGATGAATGGAGTAAAACTAGCAATGAGTATTTATCCTGGGGCATGGGATATATCATCGTATTTTCAGCAGGTAAATAATCAATTAATTGCTATTTTAGCACCCGTGACGGTATTTACTGATTCAAGCGTTGTACCTTCTGGGTTTAATACTACATTATTTAATACTTATTTTAATGATGTATGGATGTATTATTCGAATGGGCATAATTTCATGATTAATGCGATTGAAGTTTCTAATCAAATGTCAAGCACTAATTGTATTTTATCTGGTAGTATTAGTGGTGGGAACATGAATTTTTCACCTACAGTTGGCAGTGTATGCCCAACTGGGAGTTATGTTAGTGGCGGCACAACGTTTAATACAGGAGCCAGCACGTTTAGTATTCCAGAATCACAGCTTAATTATTATAATTTTTTTGGAGCATTTGCTAATCAATCTGTTTTTGGTGTAAATGGAACATACCAGTCGTTAGTTAAATATATGGCTGGTGCTTGGGCTGTTGGTTTTTTACCTTTTTGTGGTCATGATAATATTCAGTATACAAAAGGTGTGTTGGAGTCTTATGCTGCTAATTTGTTTACACCGCAATACACCTGTTTGACTAATTATTCAACCTACGGAGCAAGTACGTTAGATCAATATGATAAACAAGTGCATAAATATTTTGATAGTTATGGTTATGGCTATGATGATACCGTTGGGATTGATTCAACAATAACTACAGATGGAACCCAATTTCCGATGACGGTATACGCTTTAAAATTTAATAATTAAATACTTAGCAATATTGTTTTACTTTAATCTGTAATGTGTGCTATAATCTCGTACTTATGAAATTGCTAAAGGATTATATAGAATGAAACGTACATTTCAACCATCAGTTATTAGACGTAAACGCACTCATGGCTTTTTAGTTAGAATGAGAAGCAAGTCAGGCAGAGCAATCATCAATGCACGTCGTGCAGCTGGTAGAAAAAGCTTAGCGGTCTAATTGCAGAATTTGTGGTGCAACGCTTTACACAAGCACACAGATTAAAAAAAGCGGATGAATTTTCATCCGTTTTTCTATTTCGTAGATCGAAGTCTGGTGTATATCTCAAAATATACTATAAACCCAATGAATTACCTAATTCACGTTTAGGCTTAATCACTAGTAAAAGAATAGCAAAACGTGCAAATAAACGAAATTATATGAAGAGACTAACACGTGAGTTATTTCGGCAAAATAATGCAGATTGGCTAAAATCATATGATGTAGTTGTAAAAGTTATTAAACTATTTACCCACGACAATTATTCAGAAATTATTAATGAATTTAAATTGCTAACTAAATCTTTTTATAAATAAACCTGCGATTTTTTAATATGAATGATTGTATATTCGAACAAATTCAAAACAATACATGGAGTCGACAAGCGACGTCGTGTAGATATGTTACATCAGGAGCTTGTCAACAAATATGTGGTTTTAATATGAATGAGTATAGTTATGTTTAAAAAATTTGTGATAGTACCAATCAGATTTTACCAACTGTGTATTAGTCCATTATTACCAAAAAACTGTCGTTATTTACCTACGTGTTCTGAGTATGCTATTCAGGCGATTACTAAATATGGTATAATCCGTGGATTGTACTTATCAATTAGGCGGATACTTCGGTGTCATCCTTTTTCTGGGCATGGTTATGATCCTGTCCCATAATCCTAGAAAATTTTCTGGGATAATAACACTATTTACTTTTTTATTTATTAAGGAACCTTTATGGATTCGCGTAGATTAATTACATTTATTATTATTTCTATTGGTTTATTGTTTGTCTGGGAAAAATACTTTACACCTAAGCCAAACCCTAATTCTATTGCGGTTAGTTCTACTACTAATTCAGATAATACCACAACACCTGCAAATGTAGAGGATAATAACTTAAAATTAAATAGTGATAAAATAATCACTGTTACTACGGATTTAGTTCAAGCACAAATTAATTCAGTTGGTGGTGATTTACGTAATCTTAGTTTATTAATGCATGGTTCACAAACAAATAAGAAAGACCCATACAATTTACTCACAGCAAATAATAACAAAATATATGTTGCGCAAACTGGATTGGTTTCTAATTCAGGATTGATTTTACCAAATCATAATAGTATTTTTACAGTAGATAAACTGAACTATACATTAGAACCAGGTCAAAAAGACTTAATTGTAACTTTGAAAGCAAATGAAAGTGGGATTGATGTTTTAAAGACATATACGTTTAAACGTGATAGTTATGTTGTAGATGTGTCTTATCAGATAATTAATAACACAAATGCACCACTAAATGGAGTATCAGCATATTGGAGATTACTCCGTGATGAAACTGCACCAGACGGTGAAATGAAATTTGTTCATACTTATACAGGTGCGGCTTATTATACACCAGACAACAAATTTAATAAATTAGCATTTAAAGATATACAAAAAAATGATTTAAGTTATCCAGAAACCGTAAATAGTGGTTGGGTTGGTTATATTCAACATTATTTCACTGCAATGTGGCTTTTAAATGCCTATGGTTATAATTCGGTTTGTACTAATGGTATTAGCTGTCGTTTTAATTTTAAAATGGTCGGAAGTGATCTTGCTTCAGCTGGGTTATTAACCGATTTACCGATGATTAAACCACATTCAAGTTTTACCGTGGCAGTACCCTTATTTGCTGGCCCTGAAGAAGACTCAGCGTTAAATTCTGCGGCACCTGATTTGGAAAGAACAAAAGATTATGGTTGGGTTTATATTTTTGCTACACCTTTGTTTTGGTTATTGGTTAAATTACATGAATTAGTTAAAAATTGGGGTTGGGCAATAGTATCTCTTACTATTGTGGTAAAAGCAGTATTATATCCACTGACGCGGGCAAGTTATATTTCTATGGCGAAGATGAAAGCCCTAGCGCCAAAAATGGAGAAACTAAAGTCGCAATATAAAGATGATAAAGCAAAACTACAACAAGCAATGATGGGCTTATATAAGAGTGAAAAAGTAAATCCAATTGGTGGATGTTTACCAATGGTACTACAAATACCTGTATTTATTGGTTTATACTGGGCATTATTGTCTTCAGTAGAGTTACGCCAAGCGTCATTTTTATGGATTAATGACTTGAGTTTGCCAGATCCATATTATATTTTACCTGCAATACTAGCCCTTACAATGTTTTTACAAACATTTATGAGTCCACCACCGTCTGACCCGATGCAGGCAAAGATGATGAAAATAATGCCAGTTGCCTTTAGTGTGATGTTTTTCTTCTTCCCAGCAGGCCTAGTTGTATATTGGTTAATTAATAATGTGCTGTCAATATCACAACAATGGTATGTAAATAAACATGTGACTCTGCGTCGTCAAAACCGTAATAAAAATTAATTATATTGTAAAGTTGCTTTTAAAATATTTTGATAACTCACGTGCATAATACATGTACTTGAAGTTATCAAAATATGACGATAGAATTGAGGTGGGTAAATGGTTGATTTTATTGGATATGCCATCCGTGTGATACAATCAAAGATTGACCAGTTAATGCATTCGATTCAAAGCCAGCTAAAAATACAGCCACATCAGCCACGTCATCGGTTGTGGTAAATTCCCCATCAACAGTTTCACCTAACATCACGTGTTTTATTACTTCTTCTTCACTAATGCCTAGTGATTTAGCCTGTTCGGGGATTTGTTTTTCTACTAATGGCGTTTTTACAAATCCAGGACCGATTAAGTTCGAGCTTATATTGTATGGTGCACCTTCTTTTGCAATAGCACGTACAAAACCAAGTAAGCCATGTTTTGCTGTTACGTAGGCGGCTTTGTCTTTTGATGCTTCAAAAGAATGGACTGAACCAGTTACGATGATTCTTCCGCCATTTTTTTTCTCTATCATTTTTTTCATACATGCTTTTGTAGTTAAAAATGCACCATGTACATGAATTTCAAATAATTTTTTCCATTTTTCGTATTCGAAATCAACTATTGGTGAGATTATTTGTATTCCAGCATTGCTAATTAAACAATCAATTTTCCCAAATTTAGTTACAACAGCCTCAACCCCAGCATTTACTTCTGCTTCATTGGTAACATCCATAGTAATAGCCATAGTTTCAACTTTATACGCATTTTGAATGTCATTTGCAACTGCTTGAGCATTATCCAGATTTAGATCGGCAATTACTACATTCGCTCCATGCATGGCAAATTTTTCGGCCATGCGTTTACCGATTCCACTAGCACTACCAGTTATGATAGCAACCTTACCTTTTAAATTTCCTAACATTTGTTTGCTCCTACTAAAAGATATACTACATAGTATTTGAATCGTGGACACAAAAGCAAATAAAAAAACTGCGACGCTTGGTACAAATAGTACATAAGGCGCATTTTTTTATTTACTGACAAAGTCCAAGGTTCAAAGACGAAGCGTATATTATAATTTAAATACTGATGATTTATTTTGTTCCATAGTATATACGGTAACTCCTGAACTGTGCCGTTGATTCCATATCTCAGCTTGCTCATTGATTAATTGCTGGGTATGGTTATAACCCATGGTTCGGTGTACATTAGCACTTTCTTTGCTAAATTCATAATCCTTACTGTGTAGTTCTGAACCTTTTTCTGATTTATATAT
>CAITEL010000289.1 GCA_903891375.1 uncultured Neisseriaceae bacterium | reverse complement strand
TTTATTAATGATTGGCAACATTATGACATAGAATTAGTATATAATATTGCTGTAGATTTTGTCAAATTTTGAAGTATGGGTTTTAACTGTTAAATTAGCGTATACGTGGTGTTTTAGAGTAATATCTTAAGGAATAGAAGTATTTATTATGATGATTAAACAAGTTAATTTTGCTATTAGTATAGCAAGTAGGATTTTTAATTACGTTATCATATTTACTTTTGCAATACTATTAGCCAAATTTGTATGGTGGTTTTTTACACCAACAGTGTCGGAAATCTACATAGAAAAACCAAATGTTGAGGCATTTGACACGGTTGCAAAATTTATTATGAATAGATCACCTTTTGGGGTAGTTCTTGCTCCACCCATTCCGCCAAAACCAGCGATTGCTAGTCAAATAAAGTTAACGGGAGTATACGTTAATACCGTAGCCAACAGTATTGCATTCTATGAATTAAATAATAAAAATTTTATTGCAAAAGTTGGAGATAAAATTAATGGTAGCGCTGTGGTAAAATCTATTAATTCAAAGGGTATTATTATGAGTGAGAATAATGTTGATGCTGATGTGACATTGTCTAGCGGTAGTGGTTCTACGGTAGCACAATCTTTGGTAACACAGCCCTCAACAAGCGTATATAACAGTTACCAATCGCCAGTGGCAACACCGAATCAAAATAGTAATCAAGATAACGGTAATCAAGGGAATAATAATCTCAATCAAGGTGCACAGAATTCAAATGACTCGACGGCGGAGGCTCGTCGCAAATTAATTGATGAATTTATGAAACGTCGTGGTAATCAGGAGTCTACTCGAAGTGCTAGAGATGACAATTGAGGGTCTTACCAATAATTTTATTTAGAGTAAAGTAGGTTATGAAAATTACAAAATTTAATAAAACGATATTAATGCTATTGTCTATGCCAAGTATAAATTACGTATATGCGGTGAATGTGCCTAGTCAAAATCAACCTTTTCAACGGGGTAATTCAGCAGAGAGTCGTACGGTAGAAAGTTTACCACGTCCAAGCTTTAATCCGATTAAGAATAAACAAACAGGCGCTGATTCAAGTGTAGATGGTGCAAATCAATTAAGTCCAGATAAAGTAATTTTGAATTTTGAAAATTCGGATATCCAATCGACAATTAAGGCAATTAGCCAATTATCAGGTAAAAATTTTGTGATTGACCCGAGGGTAAAGGGTACGGTAACTATTGTATCAGATAAACCAATTGCTAAAACAGATAGTTACAAGGTGCTAGAAACTGCATTACGCATGCAAGGTTTTTCTGTGGTTGAGGGTGATGGTGTAATTAAAGTTTTGCCAGAAGCTGATGCTAAAACCTATGGAATGCAAACTGTTGACGGATTTAAATCTACCAAACAAACTGGCGATCAAATAATTACCAAGATTTTTATTATACAGCGTGGTTCGGCAATGGATTTGTCTAATTCATTGCGTCCGCTTATAGCACCCAATAATTCAATATCAGTTTACCGTAATAGTAATGCATTAATAATAACCGATTATGCTTCGAATATTAACAGAATAAGTAAAATAATAAACCAATTGAGCGCTACAGCAGACAATCGCGTGCAACCAACAATTGTAAAGTTAAAATATGCTATTGCATCAGATGTGGCACAATTATTGCAATCATATCTACAAAATGGAGGTGGCTCATCAGGTAACAGTGGAGGTGGTGGGGGCAACTCAGATTCGCCAACAGCCTCGATTACAGTCGACTCAATTGCAAATTCGTTAATTATGTACTCTACCGTTCAAGCCCAAGTTGAAGATTTAAAAGCATTAGCTTTAAGGCTTGATACAAATACTGGGGCTACCAATAGTAATTTACATGTGGTTTATTTAAGAAATGCAGATGCAGCACATATTGCGGATGTACTACGTGTGGTGGCAACTGGTCAAGAAAATACGGATTTAACAGCTACTGCGGCCTCGTCAAAATTTTCTAGTGAACCGACATCCATGTTTGCTTCGGCATCTGGAGGTGGTGGTGGAGGTGGCAGTTCTGCCCCTTCATTTGGTGGAGGAAGTAGTAGTCGGCCATCGTCCTCGTCTAATTCGAATAATAGGGGCGGTGGAGGTGGCCAAGGTAATAACGCTAAGGATGCTCCCAAAATATTTATACAGGCAGAACCTACAACGAATGCTTTGATAATACAAGCTCCAGATGCCGTATACCATAATTTACGTATGATTATAGACATGTTAGATGTGCGTCGTGCTCAAATTATGATTGAAGCGATGCTTGCTGATATTAATACATCTGAAGGTGGTACATTTGGTATACAATGGGCAGTTGCTGGAGGCACCAATCAAGTTGGGGCAATTGGTATTGGTAACTATGCTGGTGGAGGTAGTTCGATTTTCAATATTGCACAAACTGGTATGGCAATTAAAGCTGCAACAACTACCAGTTCTTCTGGCGGAGCTGGGGCACTTGGCGGTACCCCACCAACATTACCTAATGAAATGTATATAGGGGTAGTGGGTGGTACGGTTAATATTGGCGGGCAGAATGTGCCAACAATAGGTGCTTTGGCAGATATGGTGGCATCAAATAATGCAATTAATATTTTATCACGTCCCACATTAATGACGTTAGATAACGAAGAAGCGAAAATTATGGTGGGACAAAATGTACCAGTTCCTAATGGTTCATACCAAAATACAGCAAGTGCTAATACAATTACAAATACTTATACTCGTCAACCAGTGGGGACATTTTTGGATATTAAACCATTAATTACTCAGAGTGGTGCAATTCAACTTGATTTATATGTAGAAGACTCGCAGATTGATAGTAGCCAGAGTTCAGCTACTAACCCTCAGGGGCCAACATTTTTGAGTAGAAATGTTAGAAGTACTTTGTTGGTAGATAATGGGCAGATTATCGCAATTGGTGGTATGACAAGAGATACTGTGAATATTCAAAAAAATGGTATTCCTGGCTTAGGTAGCATTCCTTATCTTGGTTGGTTATTCAGTTGGGAAACAAGGCAACATATAAAACAAAATCTTGTGATATTTCTACGCCCTGTGATTATTCCAAACGCAGAAGGTTATGCGGCGATTACCAATAATCGCTATAAATATATTTTAAATCAGCAAAATACGATTCAGGCTAAAGGAAACTTACTGTTACCAACGATTAAACCAATAACATTAGATAATCAAATGCCGTATAAAGATGCAGTACCTCCATTAAAGTCGGATACTGCCCATCTGCCAATTGTGGATTTGCGCACTTCGAACCTTAAAAACACAAATCCAGTAGTAAACGGTTCGTCAAATAATGAAAATGGTTCAGATAATAATGACACTGTAATTTTACCGAAACAATAGATATGGAAAAGATAAAATTTATTCCTAATAAATTCTCTAGACGAATACCATACTCGTATGCTAAATTGCATCAGGTGTGTATTTACGGCGTGGAAGATAATGTTGTTTTATTGGCTACGGTTGGTAGTGTTGCTCCTGCTGTTGTGTCAGAGATTCGGCGTAAATTAACGGAACCATTACAGATTAATAAAATCGACCCCAAACTATTCGATGGCTTATTGTCGGAAGCATATTCTAGTTCAAATGCCGCTGCTATTGTAGATGATGTACAAGAAGATATAGACATATCAGATTTAATTCATAATTTGCCCCGTTCTGCGGATTTGCTTGAGTCAGAGAATGATGCTCCAGTAATTAGAATCATTAATGCTTTTTTAACTCAGGCGGTAAAAGAGGATGCTTCAGATATACATTTAGATGCTTACGAAAGAAAATCTGCGGTGCGTTTTCGTCGTGATGGAGTTTTACAGCGAGTGGTTGATCTTAATCCTGGATTACATGCTGCCTTGGTGTCAAGAATTAAAATTATGGCGCAATTGGATATTGCGGAGAAACGCTTACCACAAGATGGACGGATTGGGTTACGGTTAGCTGGGCGTGAGGTAGATTTACGGGTGTCAACTATTCCTACAGGTCATGGTGAACGGGTGGTTATGCGGTTATTAGATAAAAATAAAGAACGGTTACAGCTAGAGATTCTGGGAATGGATTCAAAAACATTAGCATTGATTGATAAAATTATTAAGCGTCCACATGGGATTTTTTTAGTCACGGGTCCAACTGGTTCGGGTAAATCAACAACATTATATGCAGCACTGGCGAGGCTGGATTCAACAGCACTAAATATTATGACAGTTGAAGATCCAGTTGAGTACGATATTACTGGGATTAGTCAAACTCAGGTAAATTCTAAAATTGAGATGACTTTTGCTCGGGCGTTGCGTTCAATATTGCGTCAAGATCCAGATGTCGTGATGATTGGAGAAATTCGTGACTTAGAGACTTCGGAAATTGCAGTTCAGGCCAGTTTAACTGGACATTTAGTTTTAGCTACATTACATACAAATACAGCAGCCTCAGCTGTTACGCGGTTGCTTGATATGGGGGTAGAATCATTTTTACTTTCCTCTACATTAATTGGTGTATTGGCACAGCGTTTAATACGGTTATTATGCCCACATTGTAAGGCGGAAAACACGGTAATAGATGAGGCAACATTAAAAGAATTCCATATTCCTGTTGGTACTAAAATTTATACAGCTGTGGGATGTGATATTTGTAGTTTTACTGGTTATAAGGGTAGAACAGGTATTCATGAGTTATTGGTGATTGATGAAGAGGTGCAACGATTAATTCATTCTGATTCTGGAGAGGTTGAGATTGAGAAATATGCGATTAAACATTTGGGTATGCATTCATTAAGAATGGATGCAACTCGCTATATAATTGAGGGCAAAACTTCTATCGAAGAAGTCGTTGCGGTTACAAAAGATTAAATAACATGGCAACATATAATTATAAAGCAGTAGATAAAAATGGCAAGGATAAGCGTGGTGTGATACAGGCGGATACACCGAGAACTGCACGGCAATTATTACGTGAGCAGGGTCTTATTGTGTCACAAATTATTGCAGTTAAAGAGGGTGGGAATAAACGTACTGGATTTTCTACATTTAGAAAACCAATGTCAACGCTTGAGTTATCTCTAATTACTCGTCAATTTGCTATACTTGTTAATTCGGGTTTATCGGTTGAGCAATCGCTTAATGCATTAATTGATCAGTTGGAAAGTCCAGTGCAAAAATCCATAATGATGGGTGTGCGTGGTGAAGTATTAGGCGGTAGATCGCTGGCAGCTTCAATGCGATTATTCCCTAAAGTGTTTCCAGCCGTTTATTGTAGTTTGATTCATGCTGGAGAGCAATCAGGAAGTTTAGGTAATGTAATGACCAAACTTGCAGACTACAGTGATCGTACGCGTGCATTAACGAGTAAAATCATGATGGCATTACTTTATCCAATAATTGTGACAGTGGTTGCAATAATGATGATCGTGGCTTTGTTAGTATATGTTGTGCCACAAGTGGTAAAAGTTTTTGAATCGTCAAAGCAGGAGCTACCTTTTCTCACTAAGGTATTGATTGCGACAAGTAATGGTTTACGTAGCTATGGTTGGGTAATTATTGTAGCAATAATTGTCATATTCTTTTCAGTTAAGAGGGCGTTAAAGCAGCATGAGTTTAAGCTTAAGTTTCATAAAAAATTATTAGAAATACCTATTGCGGGTAAATTATTGGTCAACATGGATGTGGCGAGATTTACCCACACATTGTCATTATTACTTACTAGTGGCGTACCAATGATTGCAGCACTTGAGGCTGGTCGGGATACAGTGAGTAATTACATGATGAAAAATGCAGTTGATCGTGCATTAAAAGCAGTACAAGAAGGTGTGCCATTGGCAATCGCCTTAGGTAATGAGAAGGCATTTCCACCAGTTGTAATTCATTTGATTGCTAGTGGAGAAAAGTCAGGAAATTTAGAAATGTTGCTTGAACAAGCGGGTAATCATCAAGAGTTAGAATTATCACATCGGAGTCAATTATTAACAGGAATTTTAGAGCCAGTAATGATATTATTTATGGGTGGGATAGTTTTACTGATTGTGATAGCAATATTGCTTCCGATTCTAAATATGAATAATTTAGTGGCAACATAGTAGCGTAATGGTTAAAACTAACTTCGTGGATGTGGTGATGTGAGGTTTTTTAATTTATAGGAGAAATCATGATAAAACATATCATCATTTTTTTAACGTGTTTGATTAATGTCACATTTGCGTGTACGTCATTTGGTGTGATAACGAATGATGAAACGATTATTGGTAAAAATCGTGATTATGTTTATGGAAGACAGGATTTTGAGCGTGTTCATCCAATACGCCAATTTTATGACTGGTATGCAAATCCATATCAACATAAAAACACATTTTATGCGTTGATGAATAATAATGATGTTAAGTTTGGGATTAATTAATTTGGACTCACAGCAATTGAGGAAGACCCTCCATATGCAAGTAATTATGAGACAAATCGCAGGTATATTCAGCCATATATTGGTTATTCTGAGGGAATGATTTTATATGGGATCTTGCAAAATTTTACTACAGTAAAAGAGGTGATTCCGTATCTTAATGATATTTTTAGTACGGCTGCGCCAAATTATTATCAAATTGCGGATGCAAAGAGTATTCTGACAGTTGAGGTTGCTTATGGCGATACTAATTACGACCCTAAACGAAAATTTACATATAAAATAATAGATAAAAATGGCGAATATTTTGCACACACGAATTATTATTTAAGTCCTGAGTTTGAGAGTCTAAATGCATTGCAAGAAAATAAAAATATATTAAGAGGGACTGCAAATCGCTTAAATAAAATTACCAAATACATAAATAACAGCAAAGGCAATTATGATAAATCACTTGATTGGTATTTAGATACCTCTTCAAATTTAACGGAAT
>CAITEL010000288.1 GCA_903891375.1 uncultured Neisseriaceae bacterium | reverse complement strand
CCATTTAACTATCATTTACCACTAGAGTTTGTAACAGATAAAACTCCTAAAACTTGGTCAGAAAGGCTTATGTAATGCTTAAACCAGTATATCCAGATGTAAGAGAATTTAGATGTGATGATTTATATCAACATTCAATAAATGCTCCAGCAGGTCGCATGATTTGGGATAAATGCCATGAGATTGCCCAGATGCTTATTGATAAGAATATCTCGTATGGTAACTCAGCTTTGCAGCCCTTGAATATATTCTCTAAGCAAAATGAAATGCAGGGGTTGGAGGCAAGGATTGATGATAAATTAAGCCGTATTAAAAATAATCAAGCGTATGGTGATGAAGGATACCTTGATGCTATAAAAGATTTAATCGGGTATTTAATTTTATTGCAAGTTTCTTTAGATGATAATTAAATCTATGATATAATTATCATGTGTGCAGAATAAAAGATTGCAATAGAAAATTATACAAAAATACTAATGAGTGCTCTTATCATCGTCAAATAAGGTTGTATGGAATTTGTTCATATCCACATAAAACTGTTATTCCTGCATATAACTTAAGTGGTCTATGTCAGCAATGCAATTTTCGTGGAACTCCACTAAAAATTTATACAAATTTTATATGTTTAAAATGTAATAAATCAAAAACACAATCTCGTGGGCTTTGTAACAGTTGTCTAAGAGAAGAAAATTATGGTAAATGTATAAATGGTTGCAATAGATTTGCAAATGATAAACGTGGATATTGTTCAAATTGCATTATAAGAAATTTTGAAAAAGTAAAAGTTAAAGGAAGAATTTATAATTCTTTAACAGAAAAATGGTGCAATAGATGTAAAATGCTTTTACCTATTGATCAGTTTTATCCTCAAATTTCAGGCGGGACAAAAAAGGCAAAATATTGTAAATCTTGTAACTCTTATACCGCAAGAATAAGATCTTTATGTTATTCTTATTCAGTAGATAATGTTTTACAAACATCTATGAATTTATGTGTTAAATGTTATTCGGAATTGATTTCTTGGGAAGTAGACCATATTATTCCAAAAAGTCTTGGGGGATCAGATTCAGTTGACAATTTACAAATTATGTGTCAAAATTGTAATAGAGTAAAAAGTAATAATGAGTCTATTGATTATAGAGAATTTATTAATAAAGGAGACAACCAAAATTCCAATTTATGAGTACACTTGTATGGAGTGTGATGAGGATACCGAGATAACTCGTGGATTTAATGATCAAGAAGAAGTCCCATCTTGTACTAATGGTCACAAAATGGTAAGGTCGTACACAGCACCAGGAATTCAATTTAAGGGATCAGGATTTTATAAAACAGATAATGGCTAATGAACTAGAGGTTGCGGGTCAATTTGACCAAATGAATAAAGTTGTTGAAGAATTACTTAAAGGTAGTACTTCATCCCAAATTGCTAAAACAACAGGTTTAACCCGTGTACAGGTAGATAATCATATTAAGACTTGGAAAGAATTAGTCCAAGATAATACTGCTATTAAAGCTCGTGCTAAAGAAGCTTTGGCGGGAGCAGATGAGCATTACAGTATGCTTATCAAAGAAGCATGGAGAACATTAGAACAGGCAGATGCTCAAGATGCCTTGCCAGTAAAAACACAAGCCCTTAAATTAATTGCTGATATTGAAGCAAAACGTATTGACATGCTAAATAAAGCAGGAGTACTAGAAAACAATGATCTGACAGACCAAATCTTAGAGTCTGAACGTAAGCAGGAAATACTGGTCAATATTCTTAAAGAAGTTACTTCATCTTGCGATAAGTGTAAGTGGGAAGTTGCAAAGAGATTGTCAGAAGTGACGGGACAAGTTGAAGCAGTAGTGGTTGATTAATGTCAGATTTTAATGTATTTTTAGATGCACTTAGCGGTGATGAGTTTAGTGAAACTCCAGTTTCAGTTGAACAGTTTGTAACTGACAAAGCATATCTTGGCTTGCCACCTTTATCTGAAAATCAGTATGTTATGATCAAAGCCTCTACTCAAATTTATAAACAAGATACATTAATAAGAATTTACGGCGAAGATGAAGGTCGTAAAATATTTAAACAAACATGTAATGAAATTATTATGCAATTAGGTAAGGGGTCGGGTAAAGATTATACCTCTACTATTGCTTGTGCTTATGTAGTATATTTATTGCTATGCCTTAAAGACCCTGCTGTTTATTTTGGTAAGCCACCTGGGGATGCTATTGATATTATTAACATTGCTATTAACGCTGTACAGGCTAACCGAGTATTCTTCAAAGGATTTAATCAACGTATTGAAAGATCCCCTTGGTTTCAAGGTAAATATGTGGCTAAAGCAAACATGGTTGAGTTTGACAAAGGCGTTACAGTTCACTCAGGTCACTCAGAGTCGGAGGCTTGGGAAGGGTATAACGTTTTGATTGTTATCCTTGATGAGATTTCAGGATTTGAACTTGAATCAACATCAGGTCATCAGAATGCTAAAACAGCATCATCTATTTATAAAATGTATAAAGGATCTGTTACATCTCGTTTT
>CAITEL010000287.1 GCA_903891375.1 uncultured Neisseriaceae bacterium | reverse complement strand
TAAAATTTAAAAAATTATTTCTATAAAAAGCTATAAAATGGTTTGACAAATGGGTCCACCATATGGTATACTTATCACTTTATAATTAATGTATAATTAATGACGTTATGGGTACATATTTTGAATACAATAAATTTTAAATATCAATGGTTATCAACTGGGGATGTGGTGGCTTGATATTGTGTCTAGAAAGGTAAAATTATGGTTGGATATTTGAACTTATGTATTTTAGGTTACATTCCTTGGGTGATAGTTGATGTATTAATTAAATATATAAATATCAAAGTTGCGGTTTTAATATCAATGCTAATTATAGCACCATCTATATGTAGTGCGATAAAGGAACGTGATTTTATCGGTTTGACCTTCGTTACTGGCTTTATAGCATATGTTATACACTTGGTTTATAAGGTTGCGCCTCTATCTTGGTATTCAACAAGCATAACTTTAATTGTTGGTATGGTCGCACTAATTTCAATAATCGTAGAGAAACCTTTTACTATTACTTATGCAAAAATAAAAGTTAGCCCAGATAAATGGAGCAATCCTATTTTCATTAAAATTAATATTATTATTTCATCAGTCTGGACAAGCATATTTTTAGGCGAATACATATCTCAATTGATTCATTTTCCATATTACAATGTTTTTAATGTTGTATTAATTATTGGTGGGTTTATATTTTCAGATAAATTCCCCAGTTATTATAAAAAGAGAACTGGTATATAAAGTGTACTATATATACCAGCTTTTATGGTCAAGAAAAGCTCAATTTATGGTGCTGTTAAATATGATTGGCGCAAATAAAAAGTAAATGCAAGTCATTTAACAACTATTTGGAACCATAGCAATTAAACGAATTGGCGCTTCTGTTCCATTCTCAATTTTAATTGGAAGCGCAATCATATACGCCCCAACTACTGGCAATTGCTCACTATTTGCAATGTTTTCAATAATGTATTTATTATTCCCCAACATTATTTTATGAACAGGAAAATCACTATCATTAATATCAGGCGATAATGTATCAACCCCAAGTCCCACAATATTACGAGATAATAATAAATTAGCAGCATCTACTGAAACACTAGGAAATAATAGATTATTGCGATATTTATTTGGTGTCTTCCAATATCGTCCCCAACCTGTATGAATAATCACAAAAGTTCCATTCGCAATTTTTCCATGTTGTTGCTCAAACAATTGAATATCTTCCACTGAACATTGGTATGATTCATGCGCCTTATCTGCCACATTAATTACAACACACGGTTTAATTAAATCAGATAATGGGATATCCGCAATATTGACTCCATTAGTCATGCAATGACTAGGCGCATCCATATGTGTACCAATTCCAGCATCCATATCTAAATGTTGCACTCTAAATTGAACACCAGCGCTAGAATAATTATAATCAACTATGATTTTATTATTAAATCCACAACCTTCATTCCAAGAAGGGATGTTTTTATTCAAAGCATGCGTTAAATCAATGAATTTTAAATTTGCAATATTCAATAAATCAATCATAACGACCCACTGCTACTCTACCGTAACGCTTTTCGCTAAATTTCTTGGTTTATCCACGTCAGTACCTTTGGCTATTGCTGTATGGTACGCCAACAATTGTAACGGGATAGTGTAAATAATCGGTAACAAATATTTATTAGTGTTTCTGGTATCTAATTTAATCACTCTATGACATTTAGTAGCAATTTCATCGTCAGAATCAGTAAATAAGTATATCGTCCCCTGCCTTGCTAAAATTTCTTGTACGTTACTTTTAACCTTATCTAATAAAAGATTGGTTGGCATCATTAAAAATACTGGCATGTTGTCATCTACTAAAGATAATGGCCCATGTTTTAATTCTCCTGCCGCATAACTCTCAGCATGAATATATGATATTTCTTTAATTTTTAATGAACCTTCTACCGCAATTGGATATAAAGAATTTCTACCAATAAATAACGCATGAGCCTTATACTTTAACTCTTCTGCTATATTAATTAGTTCTGGTTCAACAGTAAAAGTATCCGCAACTAATTGTGGCAATTTACGTAATTCTGTAATTGCAAGTTTTTCATCAACATCGCTAAGCTTACCCCTGACTTTAGCTAAAGTGTAGGCTAAGTACAATAATACCACTAATTGTGTTGTAAACGCTTTAGTAGATGCAACACCTATCTCAGGGCCTGCCTGCGTTAAAAGGTTAAATTTTGATATTCTAAATAATGTACTTTCAGGTGCATTACAAATTGACAGCGTATTTAACATACCTAACTCATGCACATGCTTCACACACGCAATGGTATCTGCAGTTTCTCCTGATTGAGAAATATTAATCAGCAATTCTTTATGGTTCACTACAATTGTTCGATAACGATATTCACTAGCAATATCAACGCTACAGGAAATTCCAGCTATTTCTTCCAGCCAATATTTCGCCACACAAGCAGCATTATAACTTGTACCACAAGCTACTATTTGTACCCGTTCAATATCTTTAAAAACATTAATCGCATTATCACCCAATAAATTAACATCGAAAAAATCACCTAAATATTGTAATGTTTCGGATATAGCCTTTGGTTGTTCAAATATTTCTTTTTGCATAAAATGGCGGTAATGCCCTAGTTCCGAATTATTTGCCGATAATGCACTTAATTTAATCTCCCTGACAACTTCTTCTCCATTCTTATTATAAACAATATAGTTAGCCAAGTTTAATTTGACAATATCACCATCTTCTAAGTAGACAACCTTTTGTGTAACAGGTAGAACAGCAGAAATATCTGAAGCAAAATACATTTCATTAATTCCAACACCCAACACCAATGGTGCTCCAGAACTGGCACAAATGAGTTCATTAGGAAAATCTTTAGACATAACTCCAATAGCGTACGCACCTGATAGTTCCGCTATAGCTAACTTAACTGAATCTAATAAATTGTTACTTTTAATATAAAATGAATGGATAAGATGCACAATCACTTCGGTATCTGTCTCTGATACAAACTTATACCCTTGTTTGATTAATTCATCCCGTATATAAGCATAATTTTCAATGATTCCATTATGCACCACAGCTAAAGTATCATGTGAAAAATGTGGATGAGCATTTGATTTTGTAACCCCGCCATGTGTAGCCCATCTAGTATGACCAATACCAAGCAATCCTTTAAATTTACTTTCTTTACATTGCTCTATCAAGGTTTTAACTCGATTTACACATCTTTCTCGAGTTAGTTTGTTCTCTTCATTAATAACCGCTATTCCAACCGAATCATAGCCTCGATATTCCAATCGAGACAGACCTTCTAGTATTACAGGAACAACGTTCCTCTCACTAACCCCACCAACTATACCACACATTAATTGATTTCCTTTAAATATTATTTATTAAGCTATTAAGCGCCACTATCAATGATGTATCATCATTTAAACAACTAATATAATTATAATGTTTACCTCCATGTTTGATAAACGCCTCTTTATTTGTAATTGCAATCTCTTCTAAAGTCTCTAAACAATCACTCACAAAACCTGGACAAACAATATCGATACTAGTTGTACCAGTTGTAGCTAATTGCCTTAGTGTATCAATTGTTGATGGACTCAACCATTTATTGGCTCCAAAACGTGATTGAAATGTTATGATAAATTCATGTTCTTTTAGACCAAGTTCTTTAACAATTAGTCGTGTAGTTAGCATACATTCAGCAAAATAACTGTCCCCTGCTTCAATTAATGACACTGGTAACGAATGATAACTAAAAATTAACTTACCAGAAAATCCATGTTTCATCATCGATTCTTTTATTTTTTGCACCACAGCTACAATATAATATGGATTATCTGCAAACCCTCTAATAATACTAATTGATGGCATTGATTTTTTATCTCTAAAGTACTTACCAATAGAATCAAAAATAGGCATCATTGTCGTTGAAGAAAACTGTGGATATAATGGAATAAATTGGATTGATTTAATTTCGCAACTATTTTGTTGTTTTAGTTTATTTTTACTTAGCAGGTCATTTAAAACATCATTTACCGTTGGATATGAATAACTAAACGCATAACGAATAGTTGTGTTTGCATCACTACTAGAAAAGTCTTGTAATAATTCTGCTTGTCGTTTAGTATAGTAGATTAATGGGGAACAATTTTGTTTCCAGATTTTAGAATATTTAATAAGTAGTTTTGGTACTCTGAATGGTAGGATAAATAAGTATAAAATCGGATACCATATCAAATGTGGTAACCCAACTACTCTTTTATCACTTAGAAATTTAATTAAAAATCTACGTATTGATTTTTTTGACAAATTATCTGGTGAACCCAAATTAACTAAAATAATTACTCTGTTTTTACTTAACATCGGATATATTTTACTTTGATGATTTATTAAATTTGAATTCTTTACCAGTAATAATCCGCACGATATTCGTTTTATGAGTATAAACAATAAAAAAAGCAACCAGTAAGATAGCCCCAAAATATGCATTATTACCCATCAAAACAAAAGCATAAATAGGAGCGCAAATTATCGCAACCAATGCCG
>CAITEL010000286.1 GCA_903891375.1 uncultured Neisseriaceae bacterium | reverse complement strand
TATTAATGGGACCTACAGCAACAGGCAAAACTGAATTAGCTTTAAAATTAGCAGAGTCATTTTCTATTGAAATTATAAATGTAGACTCCGTATTAGTATATAAAGGTATGGATATTGGTACTGCTAAGCCCACCATAGCCGAATTAAATCATGTTCAGCATCATTTAATTAATATTATCTCACCGTTAGAAAGTTATTCTGTTGCCGAATTTTTACAATCAGCGCTATATTTAATTAATGATATTATAGCAAGAGGTAATACGCCTGTATTAGTTGGTGGTACAATGATGTATTACAATGCGTTAATAAATGGTATCTCCAAATTACCAGAGTCTAATCCAATAATTCGAACTAAATTAGAACAGCGAATAGAACAAAATGGTTTAAATACTCTTTATAATGAATTGTGTATTGTGGATGAGTTTGCCGCAAAAAAAATAAATTGCAATGACAAACAAAGAATAATGCGTGCATTAGAAGTATTTTATATAACAGGTCAACCAATCTCCAGTTTACAAATAAAAAAGAGTGACACATTAAAAAATACAAAGTTACTATCATTATGTATATTGCCAGAAAACCGTGAAATTTTACATCAGAGAATAAATGAACGGTTTAGTAAGATGCTTGATAGTGGTTTTTTAAATGAAATACTAACATTGCGAGTTAAGTATCCAAGTTTAACTGACACACACACATCAATGCGTTCTGTAGGGTATTTTCAAGCTTGGCAATATTTAGAAAATAAGGTGGATGAAATACAAATGATAGAAATGGCAACGGCAGCTACACGACAATTAGCTAAACGGCAAATAACGTGGCTACGCAAATTTGATGCAATAAATATTGCTTCAAATGGATTTAGTTTAAGTGATATGTATTCTGAGTTACACAAATTGGTATACTCATTCATAAGTACCAAGCCATAAATTTTCAGACATTTGTCATCCCAGCGTAGGCTGGGATCCAGCCATTGCCCTTATTAAATTTAAAGGACATAAATATTCTTAAATAAAATACCAGATAACATTTGTCGAGGTACTTATTAAAACTTTAGGTATACTTTTAGCGTTGTTATCATTTGAGCTTTTTGATTTCGTTCCTGATGTAAGCCGTACACGGCGCCGCTTATCAAAAATCTCAAATTTAGAGCGCACTAAGTATAAGGTTTAGTGCTGAATATATTTTGGTATTGAAAAAGAATATTTTCTATTTGTAAGCGATAATTTAATGGGTGATTTTGCCATTTGATTAAAAAATTAAGTTGATCAGCTACATAAAATAGTTTCTCTTGGTTTAGTTTTGCGATGAGTGGGTTCATTTTGTCGATATACTGAGAAAAATATTGGGGTGATGCCATTGAAGATATTAATGCTAAATCACACATCCATTTATAAATAAATTCAAGAACAAAGCTAAAACTTATAGTTTTACCGTCGAATGTTTGTGTTAAGTTAAATATGTTATCAATACTTGGCATGGATAGTGTTGATATAATAAGGTCTAGTTGTTCATCTGTTATTATAGCATCAAATATAGGGCAGTTTTGATAATATCCGAGCCAAAAATTATTATTATGAATATTGTTTTTTGTTAAATATTGTAGGCTTTCTTCACAATTAGGTTTGGATACTCTAAAAGTATGGCAACGACTACGAATGGTGGGTAATATGGTTTTAATGTTGTCACTAAGTAGAATAAACACAACATAATGTGGAGGTTCTTCTAAGATTTTTAATAAGGCATTAGCACTGCTAGATGTTAGCAAATTTGCATTTTCGACAAAAACTATTTTTAGCGCAGATGAATTAGGTGTAGTGGATACAAAATTAATAGATTCACGCACTTTTACTACATTGATACTTTTATTTTTAATCGTTTCATCATTATCGGAGTTTAAATAAAATAAATCTGGATGAATCGCCTGATTAATTAAGATACAGGAACTACAAATTCCACAGTAATTCCCATTATCTAGCGGTTTATTGCATAGAATAGCTGCTATGAAATTCAATGCTAGATTGTGTGTGCCAATTGCATTAGTACCAGCCAATAATATAGCGGTTGGTAGGCGATGTTTAAGCTGGTTTAACTTATTAAAGTCATCATGTTGCCACGAATATAAGTTTAGCATATATTTATTCTATTCCTAATAAAATATCTAATTGTTGTACAATTAATTCTCGGGTTTTGTCAATATGTTGGTCTGTTGTAATTATTTTTACCCGCTTTGGATCTTTTAATGCTATGTCTCTATATGCTTGTTGCACGGTCGCAAAAAAATCAGCAGTTTCGTTTTCAATTCTATCTTTATTCCTATTGCGAGTAATCCTTCCAAAGGCAACGTCAAGTGTGGTATCAAATAAAATCGTTAAATCTGTATTAACCACTGGGTCTAAAATACTAATAATTTTTTTAATATTCTCAATTCCAACGCCTCTACCTGCACCCTGATAAGCAATTGAGGCATCAATAAAGCGATCGGCAATTACGCAAATACCGTCATTAAGGCTTGGTTCAATAATATTGTGTATTAATTCTTGTCGAGAGGCAAACATAAGAAGTAACTCAGTAATTTTATGCATGGCTTTATTGTGGTGAAGTAATAAGTCCCTAATTTTTTCACCAAGTTCGGTTCCTCCTGGTTCACGTGTAGTGATTACATCTTTGCCATTTTGTTGTAGATATTCTTGAATAAATCTTACATGGGTGGATTTACCTGCGCCATCAATACCTTCTACCGAAATAAATAATCCACGTTTTTTCATCGAATCTATTCCTTATTTATGATTATTTAGTAATAATGATTACACAAACTTATTTACTTGAATTTTTTAGATATTTACTAACTGCACCCATATGTTCGGCATAAGTGGCTGAGAATTTAGTCCGTCCACCACCAATTGCCACAAAGTAAAAAACATTTGGTTTATCTAATGGATTTGCTGCAGAGATAAGCGCATTTAACGACGGAATACAAATTGGAGTAGGTGGTAATCCAGTATGTAAATAAGTATTATAAGGTGTATCAATTTGAAAATCATGGCGTGTGATTTTAATTTTATCTCTTAAACCATAAAACACTGCTGGGTCGTCTTGTAATTTCATTCCTACTTTTAGGCGATTATTAAAAACTGTTGATACTAAGTACATGTCGTTGTTGTTAGCTGTTTCTTTTTGAATTAAACTTGCGAGTATAATCAATTGGTATGGTGAGTTAATATTTGAAAATTGATTACGATGCAAAAACAAAGATTCAACTTTTAATTGCATTGTACCATAAGCTTGGTGGTATATTTCTAAATCGGTTTGATTAGGGATAATATAATAAGTATCTGGATAAAAGGCACCTTCTAGGTTTGGTGAGTTAATTTTTAGGATGTTTTTTATATCCTTTTCACTTAAGTCTGCTGTTAAATGTTTTATGTTATCCAGCTGGTCGATATATTGTTTTAGTTGTGGGAAGGTTAAACCATCTAATATTGTTATGCTAATTTGATCTGGTTTACCATTTGTAATTCGTTGAACAATTCCCCATAATGATATTGGATGCTTAAGTATGTACATCCCAGCCGTTACTTTTTTGTCTTTACTGAGTAATTTAAGTATTACTTTAAAAGCATAATTGCTTTTTATGATTTTTTGTTCTTCGAGTAATAACCCAAGTTTAGATAAATTTTCATTTTTATTAATTATAATACGGTATTCGGCATTTGGTAATTTTTGAGGGAAGAATACCAAATTTCCTACATAAGTGGTTAAGATTAAAAACAAAATCAAAAATAATTTAGATAGTAATTTTAATTTTGTGGGTTTGATTGCCATTTAAATATTGCCTCTTAGCTACACTTTAATTGTTAAGTAGATATTGTAACACAAATGAGTTCAAATTAATACAGTTAGCTATGTTAAAATTACGTTTGTCAATTATATAATAAAGTAGTAAAGAATGAAGTATACAGTGCTAGCTCGCAAGTGGAGACCAAAAAAATTTGCAGATTTAGTTGGACAACAAACAAATGTGACAGTGCTAAAAAATATTATTATGCGTAAGCGGTTACATCATGCATACTTATTAACTGGAACACGTGGGGTTGGGAAAACCACTATAGCCAGAATTATTGCGAAAGCATTAAATTGTAATAATTTACAAGATTCTGAACCTTGTTGTGTTTGTGATACTTGTACTCAAATTGATAATGGTAGATTTGTTGATGTTATTGAAATTGATGCGGCATCGAATACTGGCGTTGATAATATTCGAGAACTAATTGAAAATTCACAATATGTTCCAACGCAAGGTTTATATAAAATTTACATTATAGATGAAGTGCATATGTTATCCCGTTCTGCATTTAATGCATTATTGAAGACTCTTGAAGAGCCACCTGAACATATCATTTTTATTTTAGCGACAACAGATCCACAGAAATTACCGATTACAGTTATTTCAAGGTGTTTACAGCTTAAACTACGTAACATTCAAAGTCATGAAATAAATGAGCACTTAAAATTTATTTTAGAGCGTGAATCACTTGGTTTTGAAAATGAAGCCACTAATATAATTGCAAAAGTTGCAAATGGTAGTATGCGTGATGCATTGTCGATTTTAGATCAAGCAATTGCGTTTACTGATGGTGCAATTACTGAGGTTTTAGTTAGGCATATGCTTGGTATGTCAGATGAATCCATTGTATTTGATATGCTTTTAGCCTTATCTAACTCTGATGCGATGAAACTAACATCAATTGCAAATAAGATCTATAATGAAGGTTATGATTTAGAAAGTGCTTTACAAAACTTAAGTCAAGAGTTGTGTAATCTTAGTTTATTGCAATTTACAGGCAGTGGCTCTAATCCACAGTTAAAGATTTTTACAAATAAAATTAGTGTAAATGATGTGCATTTATACTTTGAAATATGTAATTTAGGACTCAAACAACTTAAAATAGTTGAAGATAAGTATTCCACATTTTTAATGACACTATTACGTATGTTAGCATTTACGATTGGTTCAAACGAAGTGAAAAGCCTTACTGTTATTAATTCTAATTACATAGTAGAACCAGTAATGTTGGACACTCAAAATGGTGAAGCAAGGCTAATGGATACACTTGTGGTTCCTGAAGAATCGCTGTCATTACAAAATAATCAATTGATAGATGAATCAGTGTCTACTACAGTCACATCTATATCAGAGAATGTAATAGAAAAACCAGTTGAAA
This sequence comes from uncultured Neisseriaceae bacterium, assembly GCA_903891375.1. Classification (GTDB taxonomy): domain Bacteria; phylum Pseudomonadota; class Gammaproteobacteria; order Burkholderiales; family UBA11063; genus Aquella. Next base: position 3,913 of record CAITEL010000286.1, on the reverse strand, counting down.
TAGATGTAGTTATTTCATTTACTGGTGATTGGTTGGCATTAGTTGAGGAACTCGCAGTTAATTTAAAACATTATTCTATTCCATTTTTAGAAAATTCAGAGTTAGTATCTTATATAGATAATGTATTTGAAATTGTTATTGATGGACGGTATCAACATAGTTTTAATGATGGTGCATTAATTGAGGTCGAACAAGCTTTATCGAATTATTTTAAGAGGTTAATTAAACTAAATTATTCGTTTTCGGTGCAAGTTACAAATACTTTAAAAGAAAAAAATTGCAAAGAAAAAGAACAAAAACAATACCTTGCGGAGAGCTACATTAATAGTGATGTAAAATTATCTCAAATGCTCAGTCAATTTTCTGCTACAATAACGGTCGGAAGTATAAAACCACTTTAAAAATATAAGGACGTATATATGTTTGATAAAGGCCAATTGGCAAATTTAATGAAAAAAGCACAAGAAGTGCAAAGTAACATGCAAAAGGCACAAGAAGAGGTAGCTAAACTAGAACTTGAGGGCGTATCAGGTGCTGGGATGGTTAAGGTTGTGATGACTGGTAAGCATGATATTAAAAAAGTAACGATTGATCCAACTGTTATGGATGATAAAGAAATGTTAGAAGATTTAATCGCAGCTGCGGTTAATGATGCTAATCGCAAAGTTGAAGAAAAAAGTTCTGAAATGATGAAAGATGCTACACCTAATATCCCTGGGGGATTAGGTGGGTTTAAGTTACCATTCTAAATATTATATAAAAATAGCAGTCTTTATTTAACAATATAACGGCTGTTAGATCGCACATGACACCCAACAATGGTGGGTCTCCTTGCATTGTTAGCTACAAAACCTGGTCAGGGTAGGAATACAGCAGCCATATGTAGATTTGACAAGTGCCAAGGGTTAGGCTCACCACCCCCACCCAACCCATTAGCGTCTATTACTGCCAGTTTCTGTTATTGTTCATTTTAATAAATTTAAAGACAAAGCATAACGACAGCGCTCCTAGTATGAGGCAGGTAATTACAAAACTGGTTAAAGAGTAATCAAAGCTTTTTAGAATGTTATTGACAATTTCGAGTAAAATAGCCATAATAATGATTTGAACAAATGCCATTAGTGAAAATAACATACTTTGTGATTTAACTTCAAGTTTGCCCAATACTCTAAACATCGTCCCCATCTGTAGGCCTAGACCAATACAACATACACAAAAACCAATAGAAATCATAAAAATATGGTTATAAAATATAGCAATTACAACAAACCCTGAAATACTCAGTTTGGCACCAAAATCAACTAATTTCATCATATCAACTTTACCAGCGATAATTTGATTAATAATAGTACTGATAAAAAAACCGCCAATTGCAATTGCTTGATACAACATATAATCACTTACAGGTAGTTTTAGTGTATGCATTATTAATGTAGGGGCAATTGCTATCCAAGTCATAGACGGCATAACAACTAAACCAACAGCAAGCACTCCTATGATAAATTTTGGCATTTTAACTATTTGAAAATAATTTTCAATAATTTCTTTAAATTTTAATTTTTGCAGTGGGGTTTTATTATACGGCGCATATTTAATTAAGCCATATAATGAGATTAATGCAGTAAATATACTAAAGATAAAAACGTAACGCCATGATACATAGCTAATAATAATACCACCAATTACTGGGCCTATTATAGGTGCAAGTACACTAACGTTTGCCATTAGTGCCGTTAGTTTAACTGCGTTTTTATCATTAAAATTTTCATGTATCATTGCATACCCCATAGCAATAAATGCTAATCCTGCTCCTTGGAGTAATCTGCCAATTAAAAACATATGCATATTTATTGATAAGGCTAGAAAAATGGTGAAAACGATAAATATGATATTACCATAGATAATTAGACACCTTTTGCCAAATCTTTCAGCTAATGGGCCTAAGAATAATTGTAACATTGCATTACCAAATAAGAAAAAAATTATTGAGAGGGCAATGTAACTAACTGGTGAATTAAATTCTTTCACAACGGATAACATTCCAGGCATTATCATATCATTTGAGGCATAAGTGGTAAATTCGTAAATTACAAATGAGGCCGCAAATAAATATAAACGTAAATTATTTTGCATGTTTATGTGCTTTCAAAAATAAATGTTTAATATTAAGTAATCAAGTAATATACACATGAATAAAAATAGAAATACCACCAGATTAAATAATGGTCTAATGTATATGTTATTATGTTAACATAAAGAATACAAATAATACAAGTAGATATATATGTCTATTAATTTTTGACATAGATGATATTACGCAGGCTTTTTTTAATGCCTTCGTATTAAATTGATTGAGCTAAGGATAATGGTGTTCACCGTAACACCTTTTAAAGGTTAAAATTAATTTTTAGAAGAGATTATTGTACCATGTAATGATCTATTCGGTGTTAGTTATTTAAATAAAAATTGTGTCCATGGCTCTGGGGTGTTGCAATATTGGTGTTTTTCTGTTTGGTTAATAATACTATATTGTAGACGAAAATATAGATCACTATTATCAATTATGTGTAATTCATCTAAGTAGCTGTAAATTTTGCATAAATTACTTGCTGATTCGTTATACCGTCTTCTTACAGTTTGTTCTTTGATGTTATGGCCACCGTTTTCTACTCTTAAAGCAATTCGTTGAAGGTTTAATTCAACACTATTTAAACCAATATAATAAGCTACGGTTTTATAACCCAATTGTTTAGTGGTTATTATTCTTTGCATAGTTCCATGCCCAGATAAGGTACTTTCAAGGCAAATATTTAGTTTAGTCTCCAAGGCTTCATTATACATTTTTAATGCCTGTTTTGCAGATTCTATTGGGTACGTATGTGGGTATTTTGTCATGAAAATACGATTTAGCATGTCGGGGTCAATATTTGTTTGGATATCGCTTAGATTTAAATAATTACGTAGTGAGCTTTTACCACAACCATTGGTTCCAAGTAAGAAAATAGCTAAGGGGATTTTATCATAATTTATTTGGATTTGATTAATGATTTCTTGGTTAATAACTCTATTCAATTTTGTGTGTACCCTTTTCTACAATGTACTCATTCATATTTAAACCACAAGTATGTTAGCACAATGACGCTCTGTATAGAGACGGTCACCTTGGATATTTGCCACATACCTGTGTTTTAGAGCTATTAAAGTATAGCAGTTTATTTTTTCTTAGTAACTTTCACTGCTTTTTTAACTGCAGGTTTAGTTACGCTAACTGCTTTTTTAACTGCTGGTTTAGTAGTTTTCACTACTTTTTTAGCAGAAGTCACTACTTTAGCTTTTACGACTTTTGCTGCTGGTTTAAATTTTACTTTTCCTGCAATAATCTCTTTTAAAGCTTTACCTGATTTAAATTTAGGTACAACTTTACTTGGGATTTTGATTTCTTTACCTGTTTTTGGATTGCGACCAACACGTGCAGCACGTTTTACCGTTGAGAATGAACCCAAACCAATTAAGGTTACAGAATCGCCAGATTTTAAAGCGCCGGTAATAGCCTTTATGAACGTGTCGATAGCTATACCTGCATCAACTTTGGTAATGTCTGCGTTATTTGAAATCACTTCTATAAGTTGAGATTTATTCATAGTATTTTTCCTAAAAATTGTTAATATTAATTTCTGCACTTTTATGAATGTATTTGATAGGAACTATTGCTTTTTTTGGAAGTAATGTAACAGTTGTATTTTCTATGCTTGCTGTTATTTCACGACTAGTTAATTCGCCCGTTTCACTGTTATCTTTAATCAGTTTTAACAAATCTGTTACTACTTCTTTAGAGTGGGTATCTAAATGCTGGCCGGCAAGTCTTTCGCCCTGGGACCCTACACCAATATCTGTCGATTTGAGCAGATTTTTT
>CAITEL010000285.1 GCA_903891375.1 uncultured Neisseriaceae bacterium | reverse complement strand
GTTTTAATTCAAGACACAATTGGAGAAAGAATATTGCCACTTATCGCTGAAATTAGGTTGGGTGATAAAAAAGCAATGATTTGGTTGGATGTCTTATCGCAATTAGAAAAGTTACATGTTTTGAGTTCAGAAAATGATTGGCAAGAATTACGTAAAATGCGCAATTTAATTACGCATGAGTACGATATTGAACCATTGAACAGATTGAATACAATAACATTATTGTTTGATAAAATAAATTTATTAAAACAGCAATTAAAATTAATTGATGAATGTGTAATGCAACTCAATCAATCAAAAACTGAATAATCGCTCTTCATTCTGGTATATTTTTTTATCAATACTCGAATTGTGAAGTCTAACGCAGTACACTGTCCAAATACGATGAGTACGTACGGATTTTCTTGCTAATTCCGCCTATTCAAGCTTCAAATACGACACTAATACCCTTATGTGTAAGTTGTTTAAATAATTTACCGCCCATAAATTTATCATGTCGAATATACTGATAAATTGTTTCATGACTAACAGTAACACCTATATCTATCAACATTCGTTCACTAATTTGTTCACTAATTTGTTCAGGAGACCACGGTTGAGATAATTTTTCTCCAATGTACTTTTTTATTTCAGCACTTAATTTACTAAAATCATGGATAAAGATATTTCTGGCTATACTCAGCCAGACTACTGTAACTAATTAAATTAAATTCATTGACGCTACTTCATGATTTGTAATATAATGTGATACTCTATAGATAACATTTAGGATACATAGAATATTATGAGAAAACTGATTATAGCAAATTGGAAAATGAATGGTAATATTTCTAAAATTAAACATGACTTAGAAAGTTATGCGCAAAACCCTATAACTAACCAAGATAATATAATTTTCGCTTTGCCGTATGTGTTTTTGGATAATGCCTCGCAGGTTCAAAAAATATATGGCGCTCAGTATAAAATTAGCTCTCAAGACATAAGTCAATTTGATGGGTTTGGTGCTTATACTGGAGAAGTTAGTGGAACGATATTGTCAGATTTGGGTGTAGAATATGCAATTGTTGGTCATTCTGAGCGTCGCAAAATTGGTGAAACTAGCGACGTTTTAGCAAAAAAGCTTGAGTTGGCAATAAATAATAAAATAACGCCTATTTATTGTATTGGTGAATCATATGAAGATAGAGTTGAAAATAATTATCTTATTAAATTAGAAAAAGAATTAGAAATTTTATTTGAGCTTAACCAACTGGTGTCAAATATTATTATAGCATATGAACCTATTTGGGCTATTGGTACTGGCTTAACCCCAAGTATTGCGCAAATTGATGAGATTATGCGTTTAATTAAAGTTACAGTTAAAAAAAATTTACCTAATGCATATGTAAGTACTATTTATGGTGGAAGTGTAATTGCCGATAACACCAAAGATTTTTTAGAGAGCTCTTTAGTTGATGGCCTTTTAGTTGGCGGGGCATCCTTAAAGGCGGAAGAGTTTATCAAGATCTGCTCGTGTGGTCAAAGTGTGATGTCAACCACATAGTAATAGTGATTTTAAGCTACTTTAATAAATATTGTTATCATTTTATTTAAGGCTTTTATGCAAAAGTTGGCTCCTTCGTGTTAAAATAACTACCTTATAGAATAATATTTTTAGTGATAAGTAATAAATTCATAGATGATTCAGTGTGTTGTTGGAGGTTTATGATGGAATGCTTAGATATCTTTTACCAACGCATTAACGGTTTTAGTTCTAATTTGGTTGCTATCTTTATAAAAATCAAGATAGTTTTTTAAATTTTATAATGTTTTTTAATAAAAAGAATAAATAATATGGAAATCATAAAAACAATATGCTGGATTGTGCAGATTATTTCTGCGGTGTCTATAATCGTGCTGGTTTTATTACAACACGGTAAAGGTGCTGATGCTGGCGCTACTTTTGGTTCAGGTTCAGGTTCTTCTGGTTCTTTATTTGGTTCATCTGGTTCGGCTAATTTTTTGAGTAGAACTACGGCAATATTTGCTACTATTTTCTTTGTGACTACTTTTTCTCTGGTATTACTATCTACCAATAGTAGAGGTGGTGCTGGTGTAATGGCTGGACTAAATGGTAAAGTGGTTGCAAGCGGAGTAACTGGCGTGAAATCACCAGTAAAAGCAACAGCCAGTGGTACTGTTTCAAATAACCCAGCAAGTGGCACGGTTAAATCGAAAGCTAAAAACGAGATTCCAGGTTAGAATATTTGCCGACATGGTGGAATTGGTAGACACGCCATCTTGAGGGGGTGGTAACCACAGGTTGTATGAGTTCGAGTCTCATTGTCGGCACCATTATTTAAAGGTTTAATTTAAAATGATTTCAGTTCAATATCTTCCAATCTTAGTCTTTGTTCTATTGGCTGCATTGATGGGTGGCGCAATGATTGTTGCCAACTCTGTGCTTGCTAGATTTCATCCAGATACCCAAAAAAACTCCCCTTATGAATGTGGCTTTGAGGCATTTGAAGATGCTCGGATGAAGTTTGATATTCGCTATTATTTAATAGCGATTTTATTTATCTTATTTGATTTAGAAATTGCATTCTTGGTTCCTTGGGCTTTAGTGTTTAAACAATTAGGTATGTATGGTTTTATTGTGATGTCGGTATTTTTAACAATATTAATTGCGGGATTTATTTATGTTTGGAAAAAAGGAGCGCTAGAATGGGAATAGAAGGCGTTTTTAAAGAAGGTTTTGTAACCACTACTGCAGATAAAATAATTAATTGGGCAAGAACTGGCTCATTGTGGCCAATGACTTTTGGTTTAGCATGTTGTGCTGTAGAGATGATGCATGCGGGTGCTGCTCGTTATGATTTAGACCGATTTGGGGTGGTCTTTCGTCCATCACCAAGGCAGTCGGATGTGATGATTGTTGCAGGGACTTTGTGTAATAAAATGGCACCTGCATTACGTAAGGTTTATGACCAGATGCCAGAGCCACGTTGGGTTATATCTATGGGTTCTTGCGCTAATGGTGGTGGTTATTATCATTATTCTTACTCAGTTGTTCGTGGTTGCGATAGAATTGTGCCTGTCGATATTTATGTACCTGGATGTCCACCAACAGCTGAAGCTTTAATGTACGGAATTATACAATTACAAAATAAAATTAAGCGTGAATCAACCATAGCGAGAAAGACAGCTTAAATGAAAAAAATAGATAAGCTAAAACCAGTAGTTGAGCTTTTACTTGGTGATAATATATTAGCAAGTATTATAAGTCTTGGTGAATTAACCATTACTGTAAAAGCAGAGAATATAGTTGAGATATTAACCTTACTTAGAGATAATACTGAGACATCATTTGAAGAATGTATGGATTTATGTGGGGTTGATTATTTAGAATATCATAATGATTATACTGGAGATCGTTTTGCAGTTGTGTATCATTTATTATCGATAAAATATAATTGGCGACTACGGGTTAAGGCATTTATTAAAAATGAAGAATTTCCGATGATAGCCTCAGTTTCTGGCATATATAATGGTTTAAATTGGTTTGAACGAGAAGCTTTTGATTTGTACGGAATAATATTTGAGGGTCATCCTGATTTACGTAGAATATTGACAGATTATGGATTTGTAGGTCACCCATTTAGAAAAGATTTTCCAATCTCTGGATATGTAGAGATGAAATATGATGAAGAACAAAAGCGTGTCGTGTATCAGCCAGTGACAATTGAACCACGCATAATAACACCACGTGTTATTCGTGAGGAGAACTACAATGGCAGAAATTAAAAATTACACGCTAAATTTTGGTCCACAACATCCGTCTGCACATGGCGTGCTACGTTTGGTGTTAGAGCTTGATGGCGAAGTTGTACAACGTGCTGACCCACATATTGGGTTATTACATCGTGGTACAGAAAAATTATCTGAGAATAAAACATTTATTCAAGCATTACCTTATATGGATAGATTAGATTATGTATCTATGATGGTAATTGAACATGCATATGTAATGGCCATAGAAAAATTAATGGGGATAGAGGTTCCAATTCGTGCGCAATATATTCGTGTCATGTTTGATGAAATCACGCGGATTCTTAATCATTTATTATGGATTGGAGCGCATGCGCTAGATATAGGCGCAATGGCGGTATTTTTATATGCCTTTCGTGAGCGTGAAGATTTAATGGACTGCTATGAGGCAGTGTCTGGTGCACGTATGCATGCCGCTTATTATCGTCCAGGTGGAGTATATAGAGATTTACCTGATGAGATGCCAAAATATGTTGAGTCTAAAATAAAAACTAAGAAACAATTAGATGTTTTGAATAAAAACCGCCAAGGTAGTTTATTAGATTTTATTGAAAATTTTACATCTCGATTCGATAAATGCGTTGATGAATATGAAACATTATTAACGGATAATCGCATTTGGAAACAAAGAACGGTAAATATTGGTGTAGTTAGTCCTGAGCGAGCATTAAACTTAGGCTTTTCTGGGCCGATGCTACGTGGTTCAGGTATCGCATGGGATTTAAGAAAAAAACAACCTTATGAGGTTTATGATAAATTAAACTTTGCGATCCCAGTGGGTAAAAACGGCGATTGTTATGATAGATATTTAGTTCGTGTGGCAGAAATGCGTGAGTCAAACAAAATAATTAAACAGTGTGTGGATTGGCTTAAACACAATCAAGGTCCCGTTATTATTGAGGATCATAAGGTTGCGCCACCATCCCGTGAGCGGATGAAGTATGGTATGGAAGAGATGATCCATCACTTTAAATTATTTACTGAAGGTATGCACGTACCTGCTGGTGAAGTTTATCAAGCGGTGGAGCATCCAAAAGGTGAGTTTGGTATTTATCTGATATCTGATGGTGGTAATATGCCGTATCGGTTAAAGATTAGGGCACCAGGATTTGCACATATAGCTGCTTTAGATGAGATGAGCCGTGGGCACATGATTGCAGACGTTGTTGCAATAATAGGTACACAAGATATAGTATTTGGTGAGGTAGATAGATAAAATGTTAACCGAAGATTCTTTAAGGCAGATTGATAAGGAATTAGCTAAGTATCCAAAAGAACAAAATAGAAGTGCCATAATGAGTGCGCTTAGAATAGCTCAAACGGAAAAAGGCTGGTTATCAAATGAACTTATCAAATATGTAGCAGATTATATTAAAATCCCACCAGTTCAAGCATTAGAGGTGGCTACTTTTTATAGTATGTATAATGTAACACCTGTTGGTAAATATAAATTAACTGTATGTACGAATTTACCTTGTGCATTATCGGGTGGAGTTAATGCGGCCGAGTATTTAAAAAAGAAATTAGGTATAGGATTTAATGAAACAACAACAGACGGTAAATACACTTTAAAAGAGGGCGAGTGTATGGGGGCATGTGGTGATGCTCCAGTTATTATTGTAAATAATCATCAGATGTGCAGTCATATGTCGGTTGAAGCAATAGACAAGAAATTAGCGGAGTTACAATAATGGCGGTTTATACAAGTGGAGTAATTTTTGCTGGTTTAGATACTACAAACAAAGATTGTTGGAAGTTAGAACAATACGTTAAGCGTGGTGGTTATGACGCATTAAAGAAAATTCTAAACACTGGAGTGACACAAGAACAGGTAATTGCGGAATTAAAAGCATCAGGGCTACGTGGACGTGGCGGGGCAGGTTTTCCGACTGGCTTAAAATGGAGTTTTATGCCTAGGGCGTTGGATGGGCAAAAATACATTGTATGTAATAGTGATGAGGGTGAACCAGGTACATTTAAAGATAAAGATATTTTAGAATTTAATCCTCATTCATTGATAGAAGGAATGATTATCGCTGGGTTTACTATTGGTGCTTCCGTTGGCTATAATTATATACATGGAGAAATTTTTTCCGTTTATGAACGTTTTGAAGAGGCATTAGAAGAAGCACGTAGAGCAGGTTATCTTGGGAATAACATTTTGGGTAAAGGTTTAAACTTTGAGTTATATGCACATCATGGGTATGGAGCATATATTTGTGGTGAAGAAACTGCATTACTTGAGTCTTTAGAAGGTAAAAAAGGTCAACCACGCTTTAAACCGCCATTTCCTGCGAGTTTTGGTTTATATGGTAAGCCAACAACCATCAACAATACTGAGTCGTTAGCCTCGGTTCCATTTATCATTAATGATGGTGGACAAGTATTTCAAGAAAAAGGTATTCCTAATAGTGGAGGTACAAAATTATTTTCAGTATCAGGTCATGTTAATCGCCCTGGTAATTTTGAAGTACCATTAGGTATGCCATTCAAAGATTTATTAGAATTGGCTGGTGGTATGCGTGATGGTAAAAAACTAAAAGCAGTAATTCCAGGGGGGTCCTCAGCACCAATATTACCTGCCGATGTAATGATGCAATGTAATATGGATTTCGATTCAATTGCCAAGGCTGGTTCAATGTTAGGTTCTGGTGCTGTTATAATAATGAATGAAGATGTGTGTATGGTAAAAGCATTAGAGCGTTTAGCTTATTTTTATCATGAAGAATCATGTGGGCAGTGTACTCCTTGTCGTGAAGGTACTGGATGGTTATATGAAATCATCCATAGAATTGAGCATGGAGAAGGGCGTATAGAAGATTTAGACTTACTCGATAGTATTGGTAATCAAATGGCGGGTAGAACAATTTGTGCGCTAGCCGATGCAGCAGTATTCCCAGTACGGAGCTTTACCAAACATTTTAGAGAAGAATTCATCTATCATATAGAGCATAAAAAATGCATGGTAGATCACAAATGGTGTTAAATTTTTATTCTGCATCAACGCTAACTTTGTCGCTGGGTGGCTTATGTACCATAGTACACGGCGCCACCCAGCTTCGCGTTATCGTTGCGCATAATAAAAATTATGCTGAAATTAATAGTTGAGGACATATAAAAATGCAAGTTGAATTAGGGAATTTACATAATACTAGTACTGTAGTTAGAAAACCACAATTAGAAAAAAATTTTGAAACATTGCAAAATGAAGTAGAATCTCTTGGAAAAGCAACTAGTAACGTAACCAAGAAAAATATAACAAAGTTATTAAAAGATATTAATAATAATAAAAGTAGCCTAAATGGTGTTAATCTGGTTACAGGAGAGACGCATTACCAAGTGTTATTAAATAATTTATATTCGGCAGTAGAGCAACCGCATATTGGTGCAGATAATAATAATTTGTTGGAAATGATAAAAAAAGATCTAGATACTAGCCATAGCAATTATTTTATTAAAGTTAAAGAAGCAGAAGAATATTATAAATCGAATCCGGTAGGGAAGAGTGTCATTAGTAATAAAACTACACCAAAAATTACTGTTTTTGGTAAAGAGCTAGAATTGAAACCCACAGTTACTGATGGTAACTGTGGGGTTGATGCTATAAAACAATTAACAGGAGATTCCAGAGAATTGCCAGTAATTCGTAAGGATATAGCTTTAAAATGTGATAGTGCTCGTGAGTTTTGCACATTGGCTGGTTCTACAAAAGTAGAGAATATTGAAGTGCAACAACAAAATATACTAAAGTTATTAGAACCATGCTATAAAGACTTTGCAACATTTAAGAAGGTATTTATTAAATTATCTCAAGAGAAACGTGATAATATTGATAAGCATAGTGTAAAATTGACGGAATGTTTAAATAAATCACATGATTGGTTTACGTTTCAATCTGATTTCAAAAATGCGAAGACATCAGAGGCTCGTATTCAAATATTATCATCGATAATGTCACAAATGCCATTATTGTTTGATGGTGAGCTTAGTTTGTTGAATGGAGTGGGTAGAAATAATATTGGCAGTGGTGATTATAAGGATATGCTAGAGGATAATCAGAATAAAATATGGTTAGACTTTCAAGAAATAAAACTGTATTTAAGTAGTCAGGGATTTATATTTAATAGTAGCCAAGATTTAGCAACACCAAAGGGAGTTGCTTTTAAATTTGTTGATTCTGAGAATAAAGAAATAATTTTATTTTTAAATAATATACAATTAAAAAATGGTCAACATTTAATTTTGCAATCAGAGAGATCAAACCATTGGCGATATTTAGTTCCTGTACAAGCGTGATAAAGCAAAAAGTAATTTATAGGTAAATTTTTAAATGATAGAATTAGAATTAGATGGTAAAAAAGTTAGTGCTGAGAGTGGCTCTACTATTTTAGAAATAGCAATAAAAGAGGGTAAATATATTCCTCATTTTTGTTACCATAAAAAATTATCCATTGCGGCGAATTGTCGTATGTGTTTGGTTGAAGTTGAAAAAGCTCCCAAGCCACTACCTGCATGTGCTACACCTGCGACCGAAGGAATGAAAATCCACACATGTTCTAAATTAGCTGTAGAGGCGCAAAAAGGTGTGATGGAGTTTTTATTAATTAATCACCCACTGGATTGTCCGATTTGTGATCAAGGTGGTGAATGTCAATTACAAGATTTAGCTGTTGGCTACGGAAAATCAAGTTCAAGATTTACTGAAGAAAAACGTGCGGTATCAAATAAAGATTTAGGTTCTTTAGTTGCAACAGAAATGACTCGGTGTATTCATTGTTCTCGTTGTGTACGATTTACTGATGAAATTGCTGGTTATCAAGAGTTAGGCATGAGTTATAGAAATAACCATGTTGAAGTAATGCCTTTTATTGGTAAGACTATTGATAGTGAAATCTCGGGTAATATCATTGATATTTGTCCAGTTGGTGCATTAACTTCAAAACCATTTAGAAATAGCGCACGAAGTTGGGAATTATCACGCAGAAAGTCAATATCAGCTCATGATAGTTTGGGGAGTAATCTTGCTGTTCAGGTAGATAAATACCATAAAGTTGTTCGAGTTCTACCTTTAGATAATGAGTCTTTAAATGAGTGCTGGTTATCTGATAGAGATAGATTCAGCTACGAAGGTTTATATCATGAAGATAGAGTAACTTCACCAATGATTAAGCAAAATAATCAGTGGATAAAAGTAGATTGGGAAACCGCTATCCAATATGCGGCTAAAAGTATCAATGGGGTCAAGATGGACCACGGTGCTGATGCAATTGGAATACTGGCAAATACAACATCTACGGTAGAAGAATT
>CAITEL010000284.1 GCA_903891375.1 uncultured Neisseriaceae bacterium | reverse complement strand
TAGGGGTTCGATGCGTAAATCCCAGATTTTTCCGAAATCGAACACCAAAACGCAAGAATTATTATGACTGGTAACAGATAATATCAAATTTAGTTAAAAACATACAAGTTGATGGTATTATATAAGGTATAACAGTGTACAAACCGTATATAACTTAACGATCGTTTATTTTTATACAAAATCCTAATTATAATTTAGTGTCTGGTGATTCAAATGCATGAAAACAATAAAAATTTAGCCGTACTATCTGTTGCGGAACAAGCGGCATATTATGAATTACCAGATTTTAATGAAGAACAACGCTATGAATTTCTTACTTTATCACCGAATGAACTAGAACTTGTAATGAGCAGAGGTAGTTTAGTTGCGCGAGTTTATTGTTGTTTACACATTGCTTATTTTAAAGCTGTTAATCTATTTTTTAATGCTAATTGGGAAGATATCAACCCGAAAGATATTAAATTTATTATTGACCAGTATTTTGAGGGTAATAGTTTACACAAAACTAAAATCACCAAACATGAGTACTACACACAATGCAATCAAATTGCAACACTCTATGATTATAAGCTTTGGGCATCAACACATATTGAAACTATAGATAAACATGTTAGCAAACTAATCCAACATAGCACTAGCCATCAGTACATTGCACTTGAATTACTTCAATATTTACATCGTGAAAAAATCGTAAGACCAAAGTATACCACTCTTCAAACCATTGTTATAAACGCTGTTATGAATGAAAAATCGAGAGTTTCTCAAATTCTTGCTAATAATTTATCAGAAAAAGATAGTCAATTAATCTTAAACTTACTGAATAACGATGGTACATTTAGTGAATTGGCTGCACTGAAGCAAGATGCTAAAGATTTTAAGCCACGAATGATGCAACAAGAATGTCGCAAATCAACAACTATGCAATCAATTTATCAAATTGCCAATCGAGTATTATCAAAACTTTCATTATCTAAAGCTAACATAGCATATTATGGTGGAATGGTTAATTATTACTCAGCCCACGATTTACGTGAGCGAATTAATTCTGATCAGTCATATCTTTATATACTATGCTACATTTGGCAACGATTTAGACAAGTATCAGATAATCTTGTTGATTCATTGTGCTATCATCAGCGTCAAGCAAAAGAACAAGTTAAAGCTTTCAAGGAAGTGGCAACAGCAGAGGAGGCAATTAAACAAAAAGCAAGTATTGATAATTTAAAACAATTAGTAGAACTTTATGTTGACGATAGTTTAGTTGATGATCTACAATTTGGCGCTGTACGCAAAAAAGCATTTAACATTTTAGATAAGCAATCTATCATTGATCATATAACCAAAGCTAATGAGCCACAAAACGATATTATTCATTGGGGATGTGTAGATAAGGTGGCAAGGTACATCAAATCCAACCTCCGTCTTTTAGTTAACCACCTTACCTTTACTAGTAATAGGCGGAATGATGAATTATTAGAGGCAATTAATTGGCTCAATAACTTAAAGAATAAAAGCAATATTGATGATTACCCAGAGATTCCGACAAAATTATTGCCATACTTAACGAGTACCAAAAATGATAGCAAAAAACCGCAATTAATTTTGAATCGTTATGAATATTGGATTTATAATAAGTTACATGAAGAAATCCGGCAAGGGAATATTTATTTTGAAGAATCTTTGCAATATCGTAGCTTGGGTGATGAATTAGTTACCTCAGAGAAAAAAGATGTCATCATGGAACAATTAACTTGCACCAATGGTAAAAAACCAATTTCACAACAAATTAATGAGCTATTAGCCGAATCAGATATGCTGTGGAAGAAGTTAAATAAACATTTCAAACAGGGCAAACTCAAACATTTATACTATGATGAAAAAACCAAAACTCTGCACCTCAAAAGATCTGCACTTACCAAACAAGATAAAATAGAACATACTTGTTATGAACAATTGCCATTTCAAGATATTATTAATGTTATAAAAACAGTAAATAAAGAATGTGTGTTTTTAGATCAATTTACACATATTCAGCCACGCTATGCTAAATCAGAAATAAACTACGACCATTTAATTGCAGTATTAGTGGCGCAAGCCATGAATAATGGTAATATGAAAATGGCGGATATTGCTAATATCCCATACAATGTTCTACAAGATACCTATGCCGCAAGAGTTAGACTTAATACACTAATTGCTGCCAATGATGTGCTTAGTGATAGCATATCTCAAATGTCAATATTTCCATATTATTCATTAGATTTAGGTTTGCTACATGGTGCAGTTGATGGGCAAAAATTTACAGTAGCCACTCCTACCATTAAAGCTAGATATGGTAGAAAATATTTCGGCACTGGTAAAGGAGTAGTTGCATACTCTTTGTTGTGCAATCATGTAGCATTACAAACCAAGTTACTTAGTTCCAACGATCATGAAAGCTATTTTGCTTTTGATATATGGTATAATAATACCAGTGAAATTAGCCCGCAATTATTAACTGGCGATATGCATATACTTAATAAAGCTAACTCGGTAATTATGTATTGGTTTGATAGTGAGTTGTATCCAAGGTTTACTAACTTAGAAAACCAAAGAAAAAACCTTTATTGTGGGCAGTGGCTAGATAAATATGAAAAGTACACCATAAAACCGCATGGGGTCATAAACCGAAAGCTAATTGAAGATGAAAGTGATAATCTGCAACGAATAATTGCAAGCCTTGGTTGTCGTGATATATCTCAATCAGCATTAATTAAGAAGTTATGTACTTATACCTCAGAGCATAAAACACGAGAAGCTTTGTATGAGTTGGATAAATTGGTACAAAGTAATCATATTTTAAAATATTTTCTAGATCCAAATATTATAACCACTACCCATCGCTCACAAAACAGATTAGAGGCATACCATCAATTACGCAGCGCAATCGCACAAGCATATGGGAAAAAGCAAATAATTGGTAAAACAGATATTGCGTTAGAAATTGCAAATCAATGTGGGCGCTTGTTAGCCAATATAATTATTCATTATAACTCAATGATACTATCGAAGTTGTATGATAAATATAAAGCTGAAAATAATCAGAAAGCATTGAAAATCCTTCAGAAGATATCTCCAGTAGCTTGGCAACACATACATTTTCAAGGGCATTTAGTATTTGAGAAAAATCCAATAATCGACTTAGATGATATTGTGAAAAGTTTAGAATTGGTGTAAGTGAGCATATGAACTAACTGCCAAAAATTAATAATAGCAGTGATTTAAGCGCAATTTCGGAAAAATCTGGGATTTACGCATGGAACCCCTACTATGAGACAAACTATTTTGCAGACTATGTGAAGCCATCTGTGTTAAAGTAGCTCCAGCCAATAAATCAGATTTATGATTAGAGTCATAATTTTGTCCGCCAATATTAGTATTAGTCCCACCTGAGCTAGTATTTTTCATAATTGGAACTCCTGAATTTGTCATCAATTGGTCATCAAATTTATTCCCCTGTAAATTGTTAAATGATGCATTATCCATAGACACGTTGCCTGATGCCCAATTGCCACGTGATAACTCACGACCAACTTCTTGTGATTGAGATTTAGCTGGATCATTAATATGCCCGAATACGGACGTTAACGCCACCGCCGAACCTGAAACTATTGCATAGGCAATTAATGGAGCTGATGTTGCTAAGTAATTACCCGCAACTATCATATTATCAGTAAAGCTATATAGCGAAGTTGACACATCATAGTTAAAGCCTGAACCTATAATAGTTGTCTGAAGTTTTTGTTGCAAATAATATGTAGTTAGGTAGTTTAATATTTCATAGAGGAGGGGGATCAAATTAATAGCAACCAGTATCTGAAAAAATACTCCTATTGCTTTATATGAACCCATTGCTATAGCTAAAAATATCATCACAGGATATAAAAAGAAGAGTAGGGCAAATCCTGATGCAACTAATATAGGGATTGTTCTTGCTGAGGCTGAACCTGATAACTCACCTGTCTTTTTATATTGCTGAAATTGTTCCGCATCATATGCCGACAATGCTAATGAGCCATTACCTACAATTTGTGCTCCATTTTTTAGTGATGTCATAATCATATTCATTGCAATAGCCTGCTTCAATGCAGTTGCTGCACCTGTAGTAATATTAAGTAAAGTTTTACTGGTTGCTATTGCCGAATTTAAATATCTAGTGTTTATTAGTTTAGGGTCAACCCCTGACATAGTTGCATTTGCTGTAAAAAATTTATCTTGTTGCGCAGTATAATATGCATCAATATCATTAATCGCTAAGGTGCATGATTTTACAATCGGATTACCCGAACCAAAATCTACTTGCTGTACATATCGTGCATCAGAGGAATTTGCTTTTAATGTAGCTATGATATCATTACTTGTGCGTAGCTCTGAAAGTTTACCCGCTTTACGAAGTAGCGGAAAACCACAATTTTGCATATAGTTATCTAAGTTAGTATTAAACTTATCATCATAAGAATTCACGCTATCTAATCCTAGTATAAAATTTGCTCCGAAATTCATTCCTGAATAGGTAAAATTTAAGTTTGAATCAATTGCAAAATTTTGTTGATATAAGTTAATCAGCTTATTCATTATCACTGATACTGTTGAAATAGGAACGACAAGCCCTAATGGTAATTTTGAATTAGTTGAGCTAAATGTATAATTATCATTAGTAATTACATCTTGCACATTGATATCCCCTTTATATGGAGTAAGCACAAATAAAGCTAACAATACGTACACTTTTATGAATCTTGTCCAATTATATCCACGTGTAGGTAAAAGCCCTGTGGCATCAAATGCAAATAATAACAATGAGATTGTTGCAGCTAATTCAAAGAATGTCGTGGCATTATTCATAAAAATATTAACTGAAGTTAAAATCGTCCAAATAAATTTGCCATTACCATATACGTATATCCACATACTTTACTACCTTAATAATTACTTAATTGTTTAGCAAAATTAACTTTTTGCATAATCTCACCAGACATTTGATTTTGTGCATAAGCCCGTAGGTAATTTAATCTTTGCAGTATATCTACTGGATCGTGAGTAACATATTTTGATGCATAACTATTAACTTGATTTTGCACATTAGTAATAGACTTGGTAAATGCAGTTATTGTTTGTTGAGTATCATTGTTAACTCTTGTTGAAGATGCTTGTATTGCTAAATTTAGTGCTACTGAGATTAATCTTTGTAGTATTTCATATGCAATTTGCTCTGAATATTGATTTAAAATACTACCAATCGATGCTTGCATTCCTATATCATCTAAAGTTTGAGCTATGGCATAGATTGGAATTGGTGATATTGAAATTATCATATAATCATCTTGGGTAAGGGTAGTAGAGTTTGTAAAATGATTTTGAATGTTTTTCATAGTAGATTGTATTTTTTGCATAACTCCACCATTAAAGCTATCAGGTGGATATTTATCATTTTCTAGATCAAACTTTGGAGTACATTCTCCAGGATTATCTGGATTAAAATTTGTGCAATGATATGTAGGAACATTACCGCTTGTAGTAGTCATAAAGCTTTTAATATCTTGTATTGCAGGTGGAATGACTCTTGCTTGAATACCTGTGCCATCCGTACCCGGAGAATAAATAATTAAATCACCCGTTAAAGATATAACTAAATTTGCAATGTTGGACACATCACCTTGAGTACCTGTTTTTATAGGTAGACTGTATAAGTGTAATGCTTGTAGTCCTTTCCAAATTACTGAACCATACTTACTTGCAATTGCTGTTGTAATACCTGATTTATCAAATGGATTCATATTTGCGTTAGCATTTACCCAATTATGATAGTTATCTGCAACTGATTTCATTTTATCAGCCAGATTACTTCCACTGCTACCTCCAGTGCTTGAGTTTATTTCTGCAGAAGAGGCATCAGATGAATCGCTGTGGGCTTGTGATTTTGCTTTGCCTATTCTATCATACATCCATGAATCAGCAGAATTACCTAATGCCATACCTAACTGACAGGAGTTATTAAACATATTTAACATTTTCTGAGCAGCATCAAACATAGATTGTA
>CAITEL010000283.1 GCA_903891375.1 uncultured Neisseriaceae bacterium | reverse complement strand
ATAAATAAAATAAATTAGTTTAAAATTAAAAGGAAAAATAAATGAGTAAAGTCTTATCATATGCAGCATTATCTGCCACAGAAAATCTACAATCGCACACAATTGAACGTAGGGATGTTGGGCTTAATGATGTGGAAATTGATATATTATATTGTGGCGTTTGTCATAGTGATATTCATATGACACGTGATGAGTGGGGGTTTAATTCTATTTATCCAATGGTTCCAGGTCATGAAATTGTGGGCAAAGTAATCTCTGTTGGCTTTGATGTAAAGCAGTTTAAAGTTGGTGATCTAGTTGGGGTAGGTTGCATGGTTGATTCTTGTCAAAAATGTAATTCATGTGTTGATGGATTAGAGCAATATTGCGAATCTGGTTCTATTTCGACGTATGGTTCACTTGACACCATGCATGATAACAGTGTAACATACGGTGGATATTCTGAAAAAATCGTAGTGGATAAAAATTTTGTAGTGCGAATGCCAAATAATATTGATGTAAAGAAAACCGCACCATTATTGTGTGCAGGGATTACTACATGGTCACCACTTAGACAATGGAATGTAAAAAAAGGTGATACAGTTGGTATTATTGGGCTTGGTGGACTTGGGCATATGGGGGTTAAGTTTGCACATGCACTAGGGTGTAAAGTGGTTATGATTACAACTTCACAACAAAAAGGAGAAGATGCAAAAAAACTTGGTGCGGATGAAGTGCTTATTTCTACAGATACTAAGGCAATGGAAAAATATGCCAATAAATTTGATTTTTTATTAAATACAATACCTGTCGAGCATGATGTTAGTAGCTATGTGGAATTATTAAAACGTGATGCAACAATGGTTGTTGTTGGTTCTTTAGCTCCTTTATTGGGGGTGCATGGAACACCGCTTATTTTGGGACGAAAAAGAATTGCAGGCTCGTTAATTGGTGGAATCAAAGAAACACAAGAAATGTTAGATTTTTGCGGTCAGCATGATATTGTTGCCGATGTTGAAATGATTGATATTCAAAATATCAATCAGGCATATACACGAATGATAAAAAATGATGTTAAATATCGTTTTGTTATAGATATGCAGTCATTAAAAAATAGTTAATCTATTCTTAGCACGCTCACACAATTTGAGTTTTTTGATTTTGCTCCTGATGTACTACCTACGTACACGGCGTCGCTTATCAAAAACCTCAAACTTAGAGCGCACTAAGTATATTATATGTGAGTTTTTATAAGGATGTGGTCATGTTAAAACAACAATTTTTTGAGATTCATGATGGAATCTCTACTGAACATAGAGTTAAAATTGCAAATAGCACAGCTATGTTATTAGCCGATACCTATTCGCTATATTTAAAAACGCATAATTATCACTGGAATGTGACAGGATTAATGTTTAATACCTTACATTTAATGTTTGAGGGGCAGTATACAGAGTTGGCCTTGGCTGTTGATCTGGTTGCAGAACGAATTAGAACATTGGGTTTTATTGCACCTGGTAGTTATATGGAGTTTTCTAAACTAACTAAGATACAAGAGCACGATGGTGACTTAGATGCTATATCTATGGTAAAAGATTTAATTACATCACATGAAATTGTAATAAAAACAGCCAGAGAAGTTCTTGATTTTGCCGAAAAAGCCAATGATCAATCTACCCTGGATTTAGTTACACAAAGATTACAAATCCACGAAAAAACTGTGTGGATGTTACGTAGTTTAGTTCTTTAAATAGTTATGCTTTAATAAATTAAAGAGAATCGAGACGCCAATCAATAACCCCGCGGCAGAGTAGCGTGGTGTATCTTGAGTGCAAAAATTTTTACAGAGCAAGGGCTGGATACCAGCATTCGCTGGTATGACAGAGTTGTGGCAAGCCGCGAGGAATTATACCCAAAGAGAATAAAACTAAAGTAACATTTAAACACCAAAAATTTCACATTGCACAAAAGGATGTGGGTGATAATAAAATTTATGATAAAATATCGGCACGTATATGACTAATAACAAATTGGTGGGTGATAATCAATAATGCAAAAAACTTCAATACAAAAGTTTGGGTTAATTTTATCAGATGGCTTATCGCTATGTATAAGTTTAATTTTAGCAGTGTATCTCCTGAATGTTTTACGTCCAGGGGCACAAGAATACATTGATTTAAACCGCTTAGGTATTGCTAAATTATTTGGTTTTTCTATTCTTGCAGTTTTCTGGTATCAAGAACATTATACTAAGCGTAGACCTATTTGGGAAGAAATCAAATTATTATACATTACTATATTTGTATTTGCCACTATTCATTTTTGTTTAACATACTTACTCGCTCATCATATTATTAAACTAGTCAATGCGGTTTTTTGGTTTTTACTATTATTTATTCTTCCATTATTTCGTTATTTTACAAAAAATATCTTATTAAAACTTAATATTTGGCAACGCCGACTATATATAGTCGGTACTGGTTCTAATGCAATTAATGCATATTTGATGTTAAAAAATAATAAACTATTGGGATATAACGTTTTAGGATTTGTATCCATTGATGATAATTCAGAATTACAAGAAATGGAGTTAATTAAAAATATTAAAATATATCCTTTTAACGTGTTGTTAGAAGATAAAAAACATGAAGACACTGAAATTATCTTTGCGCTAGAAAATGCTGAGCTTACTAATAATATTCATAAAATTGATGTGATTCAAACAAAATATACTTTTGTCTCAGTAATTCCAGATGTAACAGGTTTGCCGTTATATGGCGCACAGTTAGATCATTTTTTTGGTAGTAATCAAGTTTTATTGCGCTTAAAAAATAACTTATCTAGGCGGATAAATACACTCACTAAACGCTCTTTTGATATAATGTTTTCAATAATTGGTTTGGGTTTACTTTCCCCATTTTTCTTGGTTTTTTCATTATTGATTAAATTAACAGGAAATAACATATTTTTTAAACATAAACGTGTTGGTAGAAGAGGACAACATTTTTATTGTTTAAAGTTTCAAACAATGCATGCTAATAGCCAAGAGATTTTAGAAAAGATTCTTGCAACAGACGAAAATGCACGTAAAGAATGGGACAAAGATTTTAAATTAAAGAATGATCCACGAGTAACTAAGATTGGTGGGTTTCTACGTAAAACAAGTTTAGATGAAATCCCACAATTATGGAATGTATTAAAAGGTGAAATGAGTCTCGTAGGACCACGACCAATTGTTGATGCGGAGACAATTAAATATAATGATGATTTATACTACTATAAACTTGTGAGGCCTGGTGTTACTGGGTTATGGCAGATTAGTGGGCGAAACGATATTGATTATACAAGTCGTGTTGCTTTAGACGTGTGGTACGTCAAAAATTGGTCATTATGGTATGATTTTGTGATAATTTTTCGTACGATAATTGTTGTTTTAGTCAGAAAAGGAGCATATTAACTATCATGCAAAAAATAGTTGCAGTTAAGGGGATGAATGATATTCTACCAGAGATATCGCATAATTGGTTGTGGTTAGAAAACATAATAAAAGAATGGGCATATAGTTATGGATATCGTAATATCAGAACCCCAATAGTAGAAGATACTGGGCTATTTATTCGTTCTATAGGTGAAGTAACTGATATTGTAGAAAAAGAAATGTATACTTTTACCGATTCGTTAAATGGTGATAGTTTAACGCTACGTCCTGAAGGTACTGCTGGCACGCTACGTGCTGTTATAGAACATAATTTACTGTATAATTCAACACAAAAGCTATGGTATATTGGGCAAATGTTTCGCCATGAGCGACCACAAAAAGGGCGTTATCGGCAATTTAATCAATTAGGTATTGAGGCCTTAGGTTTTGCAAATCCAAATATAGATGCAGAAATTATCCTTATGCAACAAGATTTATGGCAACGTTTAGGCATTTTCGATCTTAATTTAGAAATAAATTGTTTAGGTAATAAAGAGGAACGAGCTAGCCATAGAAGTGAGTTAATTAAATATTTAGAAAAAAATATAGATGTATTAGATGATGAGGCTAAAAATAGATTATATAAAAACCCATTAAGAATACTTGATACTAAAAATCCTATGATGCAAGAAATGGTAGCAAATGCACCTAGATTGATTGATCATTTAACAGATAAATCATTGCAACACCATGAATCATGGAAATCTAATTTAAATAGTCTAGGTATATCATTTACAGAAAACCACCGTTTGGTGCGTGGGTTGGATTATTATAATCAATCGGTGTTTGAATGGGTAACCGATAAACTAGGCTCGCAAGCAACAGTGTCGGCTGGTGGTCGTTATGACCCATTAATTGCCGAACTCAGTGGTAAAGACAATTATGCTATTGGCTTTGCGATAGGTTTAGAGCGATTACTCTTGGTCTTAGAGGAGTATAAAAAATTACCACAACATCCAGCAGTTGATGTATATATTGCATGTATGAATGATGAGGTGTCAATTTATAGTATGCAAATAGCACAACAATTACGCAAAAAAGGTATTAGTGCTATACAGAACTTAATTAATGTGAGCTTAAAAGCGCAATTAAAAAAAGCAGATAATTTAATGGCGAAAATTACTTTAATTATTGGTGAAAATGAGTTGCACAATAAACAAGTTGTGGTAAAATTGATGCAGGAACAAGTTCAACATGTCGTAGAAATGGATAATATAATTAATTTCATAGATAGTTATTTAAAAAAAGGTGTATAAAATGGCGCATTTAAATTTAGATGAACAAGAACAAATCAGTAGATTAAAATATTTTTGGCGTGATTACGGTAAATATATCATAGGTATATTAATAGTTGCAATTATCACTTATTCTTCTAGTGAGTTGTTGACGTGGAAAAACCAAACCCAATCAGCACAAGCGGCAATAATATACGAACAATTTACTGTGGATTTAACTAATAATATCCCAAATGCGTATAAAGAAGCTGAAAAATTACAAAAAAACTTTCCTAAAAATGAATACACTGCCTTTGCGACATTATTAGTAGCAAAAACTGCCTTTACGAATAAAGAATTAGATAAGGCCTCTAGCTATTTATTGTGGGTGATTTCACATAGTAAAGATAATTCGTTAGTAAATATTGCAAAACTAAGACTTGCTGATGTGTATATAGATCAAAAAAAATCTGATGAGGCGTTGAAAATAATGATGGAAAAAACCACGCCAGGATTTCAACCTTTATTTTATGAAAAACGTGGGGATTTATACCTTGCAATAGATAATAAAATGAAAGCACGTGATGCTTATAAAGCGGCACTTGATGCTGCTTCATCTAATCAAGAACTAGCCCAAGAAATTCAAATGAAACTCGATATTTTAGGTAGTTAGTAATTGATTCAACGATTAAAACAAGTTATACATATATGCTCTTGTGTTTTCTTTTTGGGTATAACGGCATGCGCTACCGATAATACGCCACAACCACAACCTATTCCTGATATTAAATCAGCTGAACCGCTTAATGTGACGTGGGATGTTGGAGCTTTATCCAGTAGCATTTCTGGGAGCTTTGCTCCCGTTATTGATTCGGATAATGCGATTTTTACTGCTGATTCTAAGGGGCATATTTTTAAAATAGATTCTACAGATGGTACAATAATTAATGAAATAGGATTAAAGCGTAAACTATCGAGTGGAACTGCGATTTCTTCTGATTCAATTTTTGTTACTTCTCTTGACGATTATATTTTGTGTATTGATAAAGCAAGCCTTAAGATAAAATGGGAATTTAAACTACCTACAATTTCGATAGAGCCACCTCAAGTTGGTGGTAATACAATAGTAGTTCGCTCTATTGATGCTACTATCATTGCGTTAGATACGGAAACAGGCAAATTATTATGGTCGTATCAACGTCCAATTCCTGCCCTCACATTAAGAGCTACGGAAACAATGCAAATCTATCCTGCTAGCGGGGTTTTAATCGCTGGTCTGCCTGGTGGTAGTATTGCTGTACTTAATCTAATAACAGGAACCCAAATTTGGGAAAACTATATTGCAGTACCAAGTGGCTCAACTGATCTAGATAAACTAACAGATATAGCAATGCGTCCAGTATTAGATGATAAAGAGCTGTGTGTCGGAACCTATAATGGTAAAATTTCTTGTGTAGATGCTGTTTCGAGTAATATTCTTTGGTCTAAAACATTTAGTGGTGTTGCGCAATTACTTATTGATACGCAGAATGTTTATGCTGTGAGTCAAGATGGTGTGGTTTATGCTTTTGATAAGAACACTGGTGCAATAGTATGGAGCAATGATGTTTTACAGTATAGAAATCTAAGTTCGCCAGCATTTTTAAATAATAATATTATAATTGTTGACAGTGATGGCTATATAAACCTATTTAATAAAAATACTGGGACTCTGGGCGCACGTATTGATTCTAATTTAATTGGTGGTACTTCATATCCTATATCGAATGGCTATAAAGTGATTTTACAATCGGCTAATGGTAATTTAGCAAGTATCACACAGTAACTACTCACCTGCATCAATTCTATCGTCATATTTTGCTGGCTTATGTATTATTATACACGGCACCATCAAAATATTTAGATATAATTGCGCAGATGAGTAGTTAAATGACCTGCATCAATTCTATCGTCATATTTTGCTGGCTTATGTATTATTATACACGGCACCATCAAAATATTTTGCTGGCTTATGTATTATTATACACGGCACCATCAAAATATTTAGATATAATTGCGCAGATGAGTAGTTAAATGACCTGCATCAATTCTATCGTCATTCTCACACAATAATAAGGTATATTAAAAACATGATAAACGAAAATAAAAAACACATAGGTTATATAAAAAATGGAATTAATTTAGATCACATCCCTAGTGGTAATGCTTGGTATATAATAAAAATCCTTAATCTACAAAGTGGAGGTAACCAAACGGGGGTAGGGCTTAATTTACCAAGTAAAAAACTAGGTACAAAAGATTTGATTAAAATTGAAGATAGAATTTTAACGAATGATGAAATAAATGCAATTAGTTTATTTTGTGTTGGGGCGTCTTTATCGGTAATTAACGAATTTCAAGTAATTAAAAAAATGATAATCGAATT
>CAITEL010000282.1 GCA_903891375.1 uncultured Neisseriaceae bacterium | reverse complement strand
TAGAAATCAAAAAAGGAAAATATATGAGTGCATTATTGTCGGTAAGAATAGATGACGCAATAAATTCACAACTAAATGCTATTGCTAATCAACAACATAAAACACGTACAGAAATTGTACAAACTGCGTTAATCTCATACTTAAAAACCAAAAACTCTAAATTATCAAAACAAATGGAAATTTTACGCGCCAGCGATAATAATGATGACTACTTAAGCGAGGACTTGTAGATGTATAAACATGGTGATGTGGTTATTGCCTCACCAAAAAATAATGAAGGTAAACCACGGCTTGCCTTAATAGTGCAAGCTGATTGGTTCAATAATGCAAACCCACCTACTTATATTATTTGTTTGTTTTCTTCCGATATTTATGTTGAATTAGATTTTAGACCAATAGTCACCCCTAATGACTCTAATGGGTTATCTGTAATTTCACAACTTATGACTGACAAAGTTCAAGTAGTCAGAACCCACCAAATTAGTAAAAAAATTGGACGGATTGATAAAAATAGCTTACTCTTAGTTGATGGCAACTTAAAATCTTTAATGGGTTTATAATAAAATCATTCTTATTGCGTTAATTATCTATATAAAAATCACCACACATCAACATGTTGTATTGTTTTAAAATACCTTTAAGGCACTACAACAACTTCCCTACCGCATTAATGCTTTTATTAATCATTGTACCACATAGTGTCGCATTTCATTTTTAAAATGGTGCTCATTATCGTATAACAGTTATTTAAAAATTAAAATAACTAACTAGTACTATCACTCAGAGAATAGTTTTGACAACTATTTTTTAATAAAATTGATTTACCCAAACTCCCTATTTGATAATTTACACATATCATTTATAATTCAACAAGGTTTAAATTATAGCATCTATTTAACAAGACTCTTGTGGTACACATTATTTTTTATCTGGAGATAAAATATGAAAAAATTATTATTAATACCATTGTTATGCTTATTAGTAACTGCTTGTGGTGGTGGTGGCAGTGGCAGCAGTGGGAGCAACGGCGGAAACATCATTCCACCTAAACCAACTCCAACTAATATTGCACAACTTAATCCTAGTAATGGAGGTATCGTTGATGGTGCCCTTAATACTAGTTTAACGCCTAATATATCAATTAAGTTTTTAAAAGCAGTGAACCCGACTACTGTTAATAGTAATACTGTAATTTTATCTCCTATAGTAAAAAATCTAACTGGAAAAAATTTAACCAATGTAAATATTACCAATATCACTAGCAATAATGATATTACATATACATTTAGCCCGACTAATCAACTACAACCAAATACACAGTATCAAGTGATATTAACTAATGATATAACGTTAACTACTGGTGAGGCTATACCTACACAACAATTTAGTTTCACTACTGGTAGTCTTGTCATACCGAGTGTTGCTATTATTTCACCAAATAACATGGCAACAAATATTTTGCCAAGTACAAGTATTCAAGTTCAATTTAGTGAACCTGTAAATAATGTTAATGTTAATACTGTCATATTGCATGCAAATTCTATCGATGGGGATAGTGTGCCACTTAACAGCATTGTTGCTGGCGATGACAATACATTTACTATATTCCCAAGTGTAAAACTAAATCAAAGCACTATATACTATATTACATTTGGCAGTGGCATAATTGATAATTATGGAACAGCATTAAGCGATGTATCGTTTAGTTTTACTACAGGTGATATCACTGCGCCAACTGTAAGTTTAATTACCCCAACAAATAATGCCACAGATATATCTGCTGGAGTGAGTATTCAGGTTCAATTTAGTGAAACAGTACAACACGTTAATACCTCAACTGTGACTTTATATGAAAATAGTTTATCGGGTAAAAATATACCAATTGGCACTATAACTAAAGGTAGTAATAATGTGTATACAATAATTCCCAGTGTTACTTTAGACCAACTTGCAACATTTTACGTAGTATTTAATAGTGGTATTAAAGATATGAGTGGAAATAACCTAATTCCAACAAATTTTCATTTCACAACTGGTGATTTTACTGCACCAACTGTAAGTTTGATTACCCCAAGTAATAATGCAACAGGAATATCAGTAAATCCCACTATTCAAATGCAGTTTAGTGAATTAGTTACAGGAGTTAATGCAACCAATGTGACACTATATGAAAGTAGTATTACTGGTAAGAAAATCGCAATTGGAACAATCAATTTGGGCGATAATAATATTTATACTTTTAGCCCAAATTCTGCGCTTAATCCAATGGCTACTTATTATGTTGTATTAGGTAATGGTATAACTGATACTGACGGCGGTAATCAATTAGCACCTACAACGTTTAGTTTTACTACTGGTGACTATACTGCACCAACAGTTAGTATCATTAATCCTAGCAATAATGCAACTAATGTACCAATAAATCCAAATATACAGATTCAATTTAGTAAAGCGGTGGAAAATGTTGGCTCAGCAAATAATGTATTACTCTATCAAGACTCTATCGGCGGTAATCTTGTACCAATTAATGCAATTATCTCAGAAAGTAACAATATGTATGTTTTTAGTCCAAGTAATGCATTAACTCCCGGAACTCTGTACTATGTAGTACTTAGTAGTGGCATAACAGATTTGTCTGGGAATCAATTAGCACCAACAAGCTTTAGTTTTACCGTTGTCAATGCTCCAAGTATGATTTATTGTCTTGATTCGCAATGCGCAAATCCAGTGAATTCATTTAATCTAAATGCTGTAGTTGGCGGTACTAATACACAAACAGTATATGTTAAAAATGTTGGTGGATTAGATGCACAGAATTTACATTATACTCCAGCATTACCATCATCAAATATATCAGTATCTGGGTGTACTGATACTTTAGGCGTTAATCAAATATGTGCATTATG
Organism: uncultured Neisseriaceae bacterium; assembly: GCA_903891375.1. Taxonomy (GTDB): domain Bacteria; phylum Pseudomonadota; class Gammaproteobacteria; order Burkholderiales; family UBA11063; genus Aquella. The sequence continues at coordinate 889 of CAITEL010000282.1, read as the reverse complement.
GGTTAAATATTCTCCAGCAATATTAGAATCTGGCTCTAATATACTTAATGGCAGTTTTACTGATGCTTCATCAACAGTATATGCTACAAACTTAGCCGTTAATTATTCAAGTGTAGTAACTGGTGCTAATTTAGTGTTTTATGATGCAAATTGTCAAAATCCATTGTCAGAGTTATACCTATCAGCAACATGGAGAGTTGACTTCTTTAATCCACAAGCTTCTGCACCAGTATGTGTTAAAAATACTGGTGAATTTATGGCTAATAACATCACTTTTCAGAATTATGGAAATGCTCAAGCCCAGTCTACTAACCAATGTAGTCAAGGTTTACTGCCAAACCAAACTTGTGTTTTTAATGCTTACATGAAAGGTGGTATGGCTAAGGGGTCAATAACATATGGAAGCATTACTATTAATTATAACAATGGTACAGCGACACAACAAGCTAGTGAATTACCAGCCGAAATGACAATAAATTAACCAATCAAATAGGGAGCTAACAACTCCCTCTTCTAATTTGGTAAAAAATCTTCATCTAAAATCTGGGTGATAGTCCATTCACACATAATAGGAAATGTATTTTTGTTTAAGCCAGTTTCAATTGTAGCTTTTTTAATAGCATGTAAATAAGCTTCTGTTACTTCATTTTGTAAGTTTTCTTTATTAGTTAAACTTGGGCTTTGCTTAAACAATCTCCCCAAACGATACCTATTTTCATTAATAGAACCAAGCCAGCCATTACTACGCATGACAGGTTGATACTTCCACTTAAGTAAATGGGTTAGAATAACTGATAGTCTACTTTCAAGTTCTGTTCTTTGACTAATACCCATACTTTCAACTTCTTCAAATAGATGGTTAATATCTAATAATTTTAATTTTTTTTCT
>CAITEL010000281.1 GCA_903891375.1 uncultured Neisseriaceae bacterium | reverse complement strand
GTTCATTTTCTTGAGACTTATCACGTAAGGTTAATAAGTTTGGATGACGAAATAATGCGTTGGAGTCAAGGTTTATTTTTGCATCAACACATACAATCTCTCCATTTTCACGAATTGCCAGTGGATTCACTTCAAATAGCGCAAAATCATTCTCAATAAAAGCTTTGTAACTACCAGTCATGATTTGTACAAATTGTCCGATTTGTTCGTTGTTTAATCCAAGTTTAAAACCAATTTCTCTTGCTTGTGATGGAACCAATCCTACTAGAGGATCGACAATTGTTTTAAATATTTTTTCAGGAGTTTCGTGAGCAACTTTTTCAATTTCAACACCACCTTCAGTAGATGCCATAAAAGTAACTCGGCGTGTAGAGCGATCCACCACGGCTCCAAGATATAGCTCACGAGATACTGGATATAAATCCTCGCTAACATATACTGAGTTTACAGGTTGCCCATTTGCATCAGTTTGGTAAGTAACCAGATTTTTGCCTATTAAATCATTAGCAACTTGCATTGCTTCTTCTCTTGATTTTACGACTTTAACGCCGCCGGCTTTACCACGTCCACCAGCATGTACTTGCGCTTTTACTACCGCAAATTTTCCGCCTAGACTATCAAATGCATCACCTGCTTCAGTGGCATTATGTGCAAGTATTCCTGTTTGTACCCGTAGACCGTATTTTGCCAACAATTCTTTGGCTTGGTATTCATGTAAATTCATAAAAGTTTCCTAAAAATATTTTTACCCGTCCTAGATTTTATCACAAAATTAAGTTGACAATATGATTAGGATAAATTTACAATATAGGGCGCATGTGACAAAATTAATATTGCATATAGCGTAAATTTTTTTAAAAGCGTGATTTAACAAACTATACAAAGGACTTGATTTATGCAAACAACAGGTACTCTTACTCTTTCCATACCAAAAAACAATACATATGCTTTAACTGTTTTTTTGTTATGCATTGGCTATTATATAGATTTTTATGATTTAACTATTTTTTCTTCAAGTTATGTAAGTGTTTTTCGTGACTCATTTCATATAAATAACACAACACAAATCCAACAACTTTTTCTAAAAATTTCAAGTTTTTATACTGCTGGTATTTTTTGTGGGGCAATTTTTTTTGGTATTTTGGGGGATAAAATTGGTCGAACGGCGATGATACGTTATAGTATATTACTTTATTCAGTGGCTATGCTGTTAAGTGTTTTTACTACATCCGTTACGTTCTTTACATTTCTTCGATTTATTTCAGGTGCTGGATTAGCTGCAGAATTTGCAACATCTAGTGTTTTATTACATGAATTGCTTCCAACAAAAAATGCCTCAAGGTCTACTTCGTTACTTTATTTCTGTGGTGTATTAGGCGGAATGACTGCTGTATATTTTGGAGCATTATCTTGGAAATTCTTATATTTATTTGGTGGGAGTGCAGGCGTCGTTATATATATTGCCAGAAATAAAATCTTGGAATCATATATTTATAAAGGGTTACACCGAAATATTTCAAAGGGTAATATTTTGCAATTATTCAATAATATTGACAATTCACTTAAATTTATAAAATTATTGATATTAATTATCCCTTTTAATTTTTTAATTTCCATTATGTTTATTTTTCCTAAATTTATGCATGTTAGTGGAGATTTAGGTGTGCTGACTAGACACTTACTTGCTGGGTTTTTTATTGGTAATTTAGTAAGTACATTATTATGTAATTTTATTATAGCCAGATTTAAAGATTATCGAATGTTTATTTTTTTAAATATTGTAGTTTTTGCAATTGCTATGCCATTTTTTTGGTTAATAAATGATAAATTATTTTTTATGTATTCAATAGTTCTGGGTTTATTGGGTGGCGGGCTTCCTACCGTGTGGGTACAGTTGGTAATAAAAAGCTATGGGACAAATTTAAGAAGTACGGCGACTAATACCTTATTTGCTTTTGGTCGGGTCAGCTGTATTGGATTTAACTTGCTCATTAGTCTATGGTTATTAAATTCAGGTAATTTTCGTTTTAATGTAGCCATAATGGTTATAGCAATATTTATATTAGTTATCTTTGCGTTATTTAATACTAAAAACAACTATACTACCCAAATAGAATTTATTGAGGGAGATCAAAAATAATGAAGATACTCATTGGTATTACTGGGAGTATTGCCGCGATCAAAACTATTGAACTTGTGCATAAAATAGCTCAGTTAGGGCATGAGTGCAAGATTATTTTAACTCGTGGGGGTGCTAATTTTGTTACGCCAATGTCACTTGCAAGCATGGGGGCAGATGTTTATACCGATGATAAAATAAATGCGTATAAAACTAGCGATATTATGGAGCATATTAATTTAGCTAAATGGGCGGATTATATTTTGATAGTTCCAGCCAGTGCTAATACTATAGCAAAATTAACATATGGGTTTGCAGATAATACCTTAACAGCAACAATTTTAGCAAGTAATGCGCCTAAAATTTTAATCCCTGCAATGAACCAACAGATGTGGAAAGCAACTGCTACTCAAAATAATATTAGTAAAATTCTACAATTGGGTTTTATGATGTGGGGGCCAGCAAGTGGCTTACAAGCGTGTGGTGATATTGATGTAGGTAGAATGATTGAAGTTGATGAGATACTAGACAAACTTCAAAAGCTACTTAGTAGCAAATGCACCATGTCAGAAACTTGTCAACAAAGACAAGAAGGACCAAATATGAATGAATATAATAATTTAAAAGGTAAGCGAATAGTTATAACAGCTGGTGGTACAATTGAACCATTAGATCCAGTTAGATATATTTCCAATCATAGTTCTGGTAAGATGGGTTATGGGTTAGCAAAAGAGGCAGTGTATCGTGGTGCAGAAGTGACGCTAATTTACGGTAAAACTACGCAAGCTATCCCCAATGGTCTTAAGGATGTTATTCATGTTACTACGGCAGATGAAATGTTGGAGGCTTCGATTCAACATGCGACGGTTACAGATATATTTATAGGCTGTGCTGCGGTATGCGATTATAAAATGAAAATCCCAAATCCACAAAAAATCAAAAAATCTGAGAATAACTTAGTTTTGGAGTTAATAAAAAATCCAGATATAATAGCTAGGATAAAACAATTATACCCAAAGTTATTTGTGGTTGGTTTTGCCGCTGAGACAGAAAATATAGTTAATTATGCGATAGATAAGCTTGTCACTAAAAATTTGGATATGATTATTGCCAATGATGTATCAACTGGTGTGTTTGGATATGACACGAATAAAATTATTATTATAGATAAAGAACGTAATATGTTTGCAACAGAAGAATTAGCAAAAGAATACCTTGCAAAAATCATTCTCGATAAGATATTCTTGTATACTCGAACAGATTCAAGATCCATGGAGGCGCCAAGCGATGCCACCTACAGGTAGTAGGTAATTAGCTTGGTAACAGTATTGGAAGCTTGAATAAGCGATTAGAAAATAGAAACTCGAATATCATTAAACTTAGGGTATAATTAAAACTCGTGGAACATATGTTTTTGAGGGTTATTGTCATTCCTGCGTAGGCATGAATCCAGCTAAAAATTTAAAAATTTTGTTTTTTTTTAAATAATGGTATAATTGTGTCATTATTTTTCTGAAATATTACATAATAACAATTGTTTTGGAGTACATAAGATGCGAATAAAAATTTTATTACTATGTGTAGGAGTTATTTCATCAAGTTTTGCTGATGTATTTGCACTAGACTTATTAAGTTCGAAAGTACAATGTAACAATTATAGTATAACAAATATCTCTACGCTTAGTGAGGTTAGATCTTACTGTAAAATTCTAGATACACATAGTGGTAGTGTACGCTTAGTTAGAGGTAGCGAAACACTTGATATCCAAACCAGTAATTTTGGAATAATATCTTGCCAGTTTAATAAGAGCTTACTTGGAAGTAGTAACACGATTGAGAAATGCACAACCACAATCCCACCAATTGGTAATGGTGCAATTATAACCATAAAAACACGCACATCTTAATTCAAAGGAATTAACCAAAATGAAAAAAATTCTATTAATAATATTAAGTTGTCTATTATTAACAAATTGTGGAGTAGGTATAGTTACAGTTGCAGGGATCGTCGTTTATTCAGAATATAACTCAAATGGAGAGAATGGTAAATTAGCTAGTAGTTTTATAAAAAACATCCCACAAAGTTATTTAACCTTTATGACATATAATAAAAATATTGTAATTGCAGGAGATGTAAAATCAACTAGTGATTTAGACACCGTTATGCGACTTGTTTATCAGCAGTATAGTAATTATACAATATACTCATACATTCAAGTAGATAATACTTATACTAAAAATCAGAAATCTGATGAAATCACAAATCAGCAAATTACCAAGATTTTGAATGGGCAAGATAAAATTAAAGCTATGGCAATCAACAATACTGGGTATATTATTGTGGGTAGTGAATTTAGTCAAACAAATTTAAACAGTCTATCAGATAGGATACTAAAACTTAATAAAGTTAATAAAGTAGTGATATTCCAGCTACCTAAAAGTTAAAAAATGGCCCATTCACACCTGAAATGCACGTAAGTACCAAAGAAATTTTCGGAGATTTATCATACCTGCGAAGGCAGGTATTCAAACCTATAGAACTAGTCAAGAAATTTCTGATATTTTATCGAAAATTTATGCACGTAATATAGCACTTACAACAATACATAATATACTTCGTCAACAAATTTATCCAAAGTTTAATGCTAATTGTAAAAAAACATTTCTAGATAAAGCGATTGCTTATGGTATAGGACACAGTATTCCAAAAACATTACTGAGTAATGATATGATTGTATTAATTGAATAGGGAGTAAAATTTGTGTGACGATTCTTAGCATGCAAATTCGGTTTATAAGTTGGAGTTTTCATGGATAAATATATTTGCCGAAAAGTCCATTAATTAAGATGGAATGATAGGTAATTTAATTTTATGTTTAACACTATAGAGTCTAAGTAATACCATAATTAGTGCGGCAATAAAAGCGGCAACTACAGAATTAACTTGTAAAAACCCAGATAGCAGTAGGTAAAAAACTGCACCGACAAAAGCTACAGTTATGTATAATTCTTGTGAAAAAACTAATGGTACTCGGTTGGCAATTATATCAGCAGCTACTCCACCACCAATTGCTGTCCATACTCCCATCATAATAGCAATTACGTTATGTTGACCAAACGATAATGATTTTTCAACACCAGCTAAGCAAAATGCAGCTAAACCCATGGCATCTGTCACTATTAATATTTTATGTAGTTTGCGACTACCGATAACTTTATTTTTAAAATAAACGATACCAAATGCTCCTGCACCTATAATTAAAGTAATCCAAATATAAAATTTATCTTCTACCCAAAAAACAGTGCTTCCAAGTATTAAATCACGCACAGTGCCACCAGCATTGGAATTAATAAAAGCTAACAATATGGCCCCAGTGATATCCATACGAGCTTCGATGGCACGCATTACACCGCTGATACTAGAGGCAATAACGCCTAATACCATAAATACGTAGAGAATTAAACTCATTTGTACTGTGTGTTTTGCTAAAATAGGAATTACGTTATGCATTTTGTTGTTCCATTATATAATTATTAATTATCTCTAATTTAGTATTATATAC
>CAITEL010000280.1 GCA_903891375.1 uncultured Neisseriaceae bacterium | reverse complement strand
TCTGATCAATTTAGGGAATTTTCTGTGTCATCTAGTTTAACATCTGTTCAAGGCAGTGCAATATTATCAAATAATAAAAGATTGTATGTTGGTGCTGAAAGAAATAATATTACAGGGACATTAGTTTATCCATCTCTCTCCAAAGTTTTATCAGCTCGTTATTGGAAAGATGAATTAACAGTTGATGAATTAAAGGCTCATGCTAGAAATCCTAATAATTATGGTAGATTAAATCCTGGTAATCCGTATACTTTACAAACATCAAGTTACGTTCCTAAATCTGATACACTATTATTACACTGGGATTTCTCTAATGTAACCTCAAGCGATTCAAACGGTAACATAAATATTATTTATGATTTGACTTCTGGTTCGTATAATGGTGCTGGATATGGATTCAAAGAAAATTCAATAGTAAAATATAGAGAATTAGTTTTTTCATCCGAGCAACAACGTTCTGAGAATTTATATTCTAGCCAGTTAATAGATATATTAGCGACTGATGATGATTATTATACTTCAATAATTAGACCACAAAAATATTTTTTCTCATTGGAAAATAGTATGTATGATGTTATTTCAAAAGATATGTTGAAAATGTTTGCTTCTGTGATTGAATTTAATAATTTTATTGGTGAGCCAATGAATAATTACAAATCACAATATTCAAGGCTAAAATCATTTAGAAAAATATTTTTTAATAAAATACAGAATGAGCCTGACTTAGATAAATATGTTGGAGTATATAAGTGGATTGATGATGCTCTTGATAGTATATTATTTAATCTGTTACCAGCGTCAGCAAATGCAAGTGAAAAAGTAAGAACAATAATTGAAAATCATATTTTGGAAAGAAATAAAATTAATTATCCATTAATTCCAAATAGTAATACAAAAGTTATTGGTGGTTCGAGTAAAGAAGTTTCCACTATTGAAACAGCACCTTCTGATAATCCAGTTGTCTTTGTTGATTCAACTATTCCTAAATATTTTGAAAATTCTGTTGGATATCAGTTACCTAATGGTGCATACTTTATTCAGTTTTATGATATTCACACACCAGTAAGTTTAAGAAACGGCTCCAACATAAGAAAACAAGCAGCAACAATAGCTACAAGAATTAGTAGAAAGTAATTTTATTTTAGGACTATATACCTAAAGAGATTAATATGCCAAAGAAGTTTGTTTTCAGAAGTAATAAATATAATGTAACCCATCAAGATATTCAACGTGGTATCGAAGATCGAGGTTATGTCGATGAAAACTATCTAACATCTAATCAAACAAGTCCAATAGATAAATGGTATAAATATTCAGCTACTAGAGATGATACAAATATTTATCCATCATCAAGCACAAATATTTCCAGAATACAAATCCATGATGCCGTTGATAGATTATATGATTCTTTAAGCATTGGACAAGTTCAAATAATTATTGAAGAAGATCCATCTTATAAAGTCGGATATAATTTTAATAAACAAAAAATATATAATTTAGTAGAAGAACAATTATTACAGAGTCCATCAACTTCTATTGCTTTTACAAAAGATCCTACGCAATTTATTTTATCGTTGAGTGGAATTCCAATAAAAAATATTTTAATTTACCAAGGTGGACAGTATACAACCAATACTACTTTACCATTATTAAAAACAAATATTGGTGAAAAAATAGGACACCATAAAGACGGAAGATTTGAAAGAGGTCTTCAAGGGCCGTTTAATGAATCCAATACTGGCGGATATAAACACAGACACCAAAAATTAGGAACGACAACAGATCGTCCAGAAAGATTTAAAATTATTGACGATGGAACAACTATAACTTTTTCATCACCAATCAGTAGTTCTATCGGATTAAATTATAATATTCCTTATGTAAGATTCAGCAGAGAAGGATTTACAAAATCAGTTTCTAATATAAGAAATATAAGGATAACAAGTTCAAATTCTTGTGGAAACTTCTCAAAAAATTATGAAATAATAAGCGGTTTACATAGAAGAAACCAAAACTTGGCACTTATTGACCAACCAACTCACTTTGCTTTTAATGGCCTTAATTGTCCAATGTTAACAGGCACAACGGATTATACCTTACCAGATAGAAGATTGTTAGACGGAACATATAATAAAACCGTTTTTGT
>CAITEL010000279.1 GCA_903891375.1 uncultured Neisseriaceae bacterium | reverse complement strand
TCATTTACCCACGGTGTAAGTAAGTCACCAGATTTCATAAATTCAATAAAAAATGCTAACTGACCCATTGGTGTCGTTGATGAATTTAAATCCCATTCAACACTAACTTCTCCCGCAAATGTATCAACGGTGGCAATTGAAACCTGGTATTGTTCAAGTACTTTTCTAATATTTTCACTGATTGGCGATTAATCCACAGCATTAACCATTTTAATAATTAATCTAGGGAGATACTATACACTACATCCCTCAATAAGTTCAACTGCTTTTTTTAGGATAATATATTGATTTTATTAGATATTTATTTTCTGAATTTGACTGATATACATTCAGAAAAAAATGATATTTAACTAAATCAATATGTTACGTTAATTGGCTTTTTCTTTAATATAAATTTATAGAAAAACCATAAAAAATAAATAAGTTAAATCAGTATGTTAAAAATAACATACCGACTGTGTGGTTACCACAATTATAAACCATTGCAAATAAAGGAAGTTCCAACTATTTAGGCCACCGGTGACAGTAGGACGATTTTAGGACAGCTCGTTCTTATTTTTCAAATGAAGCAGGCATTGTTTTTTTAAAAGATAGTGGTGTCAATTGTTTTTAGGTGTCGCCTAATTTTTGTAACTAGTTCCCATAACTACTGGAGTGGGAACTGTGTTACACTGAAACTGTCGAATTTTGATGTTTTTTGTCTATTTTGGGGTTAAGAACTCACATAATGACTACTACAATAACCAAAAGGGAACGGTTTGTCCTAAAATCGTCCTACCGTCACCGGTGGCCATATACGGATGCATTATTGAAAAAATTTAATCTAACAGAACGACAACTTAAAGCTACAACATATGTAAAAGAACATGGTAGCATTGATAATTCTGAGTATCAACACCTAGCGAATGTTTCAAAAAGCACAGCAACACGTGAATTAAAAGAATTAGTTGAAAAAGATATTTTCATTGTAGAGGGTTCAAAAGGGCAAGGAGTTAGATATAAATTTAAATTGTAATCATGTAATTGGTTCAATAGGCTTATAATTGGCTCACAATGGGTTTAATTGGTTCAATTTTGCAAGGCAACAACTTAAATATTCTAGTATTATCAGTGAGTTAATGGCATATTTTAAGATTCTCATTGCCGATTCACCCCAGATATGCGGTAAAACCCAAAGATCCTCTTAAATGCCCAATTTGTGAATCAATTATGTCATGGATTAATACCACATTTCCAACACTTTGTGCCATACTTGATAATCATGAAAACATAGCTACAAATATATTTTGTATAAAACATGACTAGGATAATTCTATCTATACATCACAAAATAAGCAAAAATTAGTAAAATAATCCATTTTTTAACAATTTATAGCTTACTCTTTACTTACCTAACCCAACCACAACTAAATAATTCTTATTTTTTATCCACGGAAATCGTCGATTTTACAAAAAATTCACATTGAAATTCCTAAACATTTAATTAGTATTGCAAATACATTGTAAAAGTTCTGTATGTCAATTAATTTATGTAAGTTATAAATGACTTGAACATCTTCATCTGAAATATTTGGTCTAATTATTTGCTTTTGCATGGTG
>CAITEL010000278.1 GCA_903891375.1 uncultured Neisseriaceae bacterium | reverse complement strand
TTAATAAACCACGAACAGACGGAACATGCTAATAAATACTATTTACCCTACATAATTACAGGTAACACAAAAGATCAGAATCTTAAACCAATTGAAACCTTAAAAGAAATTTTTAATGTCAAATACGAGCTTCCTGTTAGTTTTATTGTCACTTTATTAAATCAATCAGATATAATAGAGAATTTATCAATTGACTCACTAGATATTGATAGAATCACCACATGGCTAAAAGATAATAATGTACATTTTGGTTATGATGCAACAGATTACTCAGAATTTGGCTATAGTTGTTTTGATATTTTTGGTTTCAAACATTTTTTAATTAATTTAGTTTTAGGCGTATGTATACCAGAAGATATAAATAATTGCAATACAGTTATAGTAGGAAACAAACACTACGCATTTTACAATAACTTAGAATCGAATCATATTGAATTATGTAATAAATTAATAAAATTAATTGAGTTTATCATAAAAGTTAGAAATAGCTTATACATCAACGCACAATTATACAAAAAGATTGCAATGCATGATATAATATCTTTAATAACTGAGTATAAAGATTCTTTTATTACATTAGACACAACAAAACTCCTACTCGATGAATTAATTGCTAAACTAAAAGAAATAAACCTTAAAAACAAAATAAGTCTACCAATTTTAAATAACATAATTGATGAATGCTTTGAAAGGTTTAATACTGCAATTAAATTTACTGGAAAAATAACCTTTACTACCATGCAATCAGCAAAAAATATACCAGCTAAATTTATTTATATTTTAGGTATGAATCTGAATGAATTTCCACGCTTATATAACCCAAATAAACTAAGTATGTTAATTAATAGTTGGGTTATTGCCGATAGGAATGGAAACTTAGAAGACAAACAATTATTTTTAGATATTATTCTAGCTGCTGAAAATTATTTATACTTTAGTTATATTGGAAAAAATGATGCGGATAATTCTGAATTAAGCTCCTCGGTTATTCTCGAGTTATTCATTAAGGTGCTAAAAGAAAGTATTATTGATGGAGAGCATTATGTAAACAAAAATATAATTAAACATACATCACTACACCCATTTTTACACAGTCAGAATAATTACTCCAACTTTTGGAATGAAATCACTACCAGTAATAACACTATCAATCAGCATTGGAATTTTACTAATGATATGCTAACTCTATCGGTTGAAGAAATTAACAAATATAAAGAAATAAGCCTAAAAGACATCTTAAATTCATTATTCTATACCAATAATAATTTATTTAAAATTTTAGGTATTACAAATATACAGATTACCAATGAATTGGATGATACTGAAGATATGGCATTAACTTCGAGAACAATTAAAACAAAAATATTTAATATACTAAATAAATTATCCACACAGGAGAACTTATACTTAGCACGGTCATCATTTGAGCTTTTAAATTTCGCACCTAATGTACTTAATGTACACGGCGGCGCTTATCAAAAACCTCAAATTTCGAGCGCACTAAGTATCAATGAGTTATACAATAATGGAGATTTATATAATTATTTATTCAATAATGGAGTTTTATCTTATGCAGACATTGGTAGATACCAAATGGATACTGTTCTTATGTTATATAATAAATATAAAATTTTAGTCGGAACGCAAAGAGTTACATTATACTTAGAATATGAAAAATATAACTTGCATATATCCGACACTTTATTATTGAATAATGATGGAATTTTAGTTATTATTGATGATTTTAGTAGAATAGGAACAAATCCAGAGCAAAAAAAAGACACTAATTATTTTCTGTGGATGAAAGGTTTAATCTCTTTGGTATTGCTAAAGTGTTCTCAATTAAATAGTGAAAGCACACATGCCACAGTTATTAATCAAGATATTGCGCATATTTATACAAATATTGAGCAAACACCTACAGTGATAAAAATAAAAGATAACGTTGATATAAATGTACTTCTAGATAAAATATTAGAATTTTACCAATATAGCTTGACTAATCCTGTGTTAATCAACCACAATGCTATAATGGAATATGCAAAAAATTGCAATCCCCTATCAGCTTTAAAACTGCTAAACAACACTTATCCAGCAAACACAAAAAAATTAAATGACCCGATATTTAATAATGTTTTATCAGATTATTTTGAGTGTGTAGCACCACATAATAATACGATTATCCGTGTAGCTGATATTTTTAGTGCAATTGAACTTTACATTTAATACATTCAAAGATAAATGAGTGTATTTATTTTTAGGAAATAAGAATGGCCAACATTAAGCTAGCAGTATCAGGTATCAACTGCATCAACTGTGTAAATAAAATCACAAACACTTTAAATAAATTAGATGGAACCAACAATGTATACATAAACTTTGCAGAAAGAACACTTGAGCTCACACTAGAACAAAACAAATTATCTACCGCAGATATAATTAAAACGATAAAAAGCATTGGTTATAGTGCAAAAATTATCACTAGTGGTAATAAAAATGTAATTGATGGCGGTTCATCTGTGCTGATAATTCAAGCCAGTATTGCTATTATATCTGGATTAATATTTATGTTTATAGGAATGTTC
>CAITEL010000277.1 GCA_903891375.1 uncultured Neisseriaceae bacterium | reverse complement strand
TAAATACAGTATATTTAAAATTAAAAATGGAAAATAAATGTTAAATTTCGAATTATTAAAAACAGATGGTAACGCTAGGTTAGGTAAATTATATTTACAGCATGGGGTTATTGAAACACCAATTTTTATGCCTGTAGGTACTTATGGTGCGGTTAAGTCATTATCACCACAAGAGTTATTAGAAAATAACGCACAGATTATTTTAGGTAATACTTTTCACTTATGGTTACGCCCAGGTTTAGATGTTATTGCTAAATTTGGAGGGCTACATAAGTTTAATGGTTGGGATAAACCAATTTTAACTGATTCTGGTGGTTTTCAAGTGTTTAGCTTAGGTAAACTACGTAAAATTAAAGAAGAGGGTGTCTATTTTCAAAATCCAATAGACGGGTCTAAATTGTTTTTATCGCCAGAAAAATCAATGGAGATTCAAACAGTCCTTAACTCAGATATTGTGATGATTTTTGATGAGTGCACGCCTTATCCAGCAACGCATGCTGAGGCACGCCTTTCGATGGAAATGAGTCTTAGATGGGCTAAACGCTCTAAAGATGCATTCACTGGGGCGAATAATCAAAATGCTTTATTTGGTATTATTCAGGGTGGGTTGTATTCAGATTTACGTAAGCGTTCGTTGGATGGATTGATGGAAATTGGTTTTAATGGCATGGCTATAGGTGGTTTATCAGTTGGCGAGCCAAAAGAAGAGATGAATGAAGCGCTTGATTATTTAAAAGATATGTTACCTAAAGATAAACCACATTATTTAATGGGGGTAGGTACTCCTGAAGATTTAGTTTATGGTGTAAGCTGTGGGATAGATATGTTTGATTGTGTGATGCCAACTCGTAATGCACGTAATGGCTGGTTATTTACACGCTTTGGCGATATAAAAATTAAAAATGCTAGGTATAAAGAAGACATAGCACCTCTAGATGATACATGTTCGTGTTATACATGTAAGAATTTCTCACGAGCATATTTGCATCATTTGTATAAAATCGGTGAGATATTAGGGGCTAGGCTAAATACGATTCATAATATTCATTATTACTTAACGCTCATGAGTGAAATTCGTGAAGCGATAAGAACTGGTGGTTTTACTGCATTTGTTGCTAGGTTCTTGAGTGCCCGTGCCAGCTTAAAATAAATTAACACGTTTGTTTAAGACTACTTATACTTCTTTTAATTTTCCATGCAAAAATCTATGCACAATACTAGATAATAGAACTTGAAATGGGATTCCATATTCTTTTGCTTTAGCTTTAGCGAGTATTGTATCTAATTGCGTTAGACGAATATTCGAGGTTTTGTCCCGTTTTGACGATTGTACAAATATTTCTGCATATTCAGTCTTCAATTTTTCCGTAACAATGGATGTATACTTGTTATTTTGTAAATCATCCCATATTTCTTGTTCTTCTTTATCTAAAACATCTGTTTGAGCATAGTCTTTAAAATTTATTTTTGCTTTCATGTTTTTATCCCTTTATATTGTCTATTAAGTTTGCGACTTTTAAAAAGTGTTTTTAGAAATATTTCATCTTCAGATTCAACAACAGGGACTGAAACCACATATTGTTCAATTTCAAACACAAAAATTTTTTGATTTGGGTCATTAGAATTAGTTAAAACATCTAATATTTCACCATTTTCAATAAGAGTCTCAATTATTTCAAATCCAATCCCACGTTTTTGTTTTAATAATTCATTTTTTTCATTATTCCAACGAATAATCTTATACTTTCGCATCAAACAACCTTTTAGCACCTAATAAGCATATTATATCATATAGTCGTACAATATGTGATAAATTTTTTCTAAATTTACTCTCGTGTTACACACATGTGATGCTGTATACATTTGTACATCAGAAGCTTGGCAATAGCGTGTGGAATACTGCTATAATACGCAGCTGCATACTTAAATATAAGTGTTTCTACGATTCAAAAATGGGAAATTGCTACGAAAAAGCCAAGTGGAATTGCACTAAGATTTTTAAATATGATAGAAAAAAATGGGCTTGGTATAATATCATAAAGTTCCCAGAATCATCAGAGTGGGAACTCTTTGGTCAAAAATTGATTGATTTTATGATTTATGGGTAGATTATAACAGAAAAATGAATGGTGTGACAACTTTAAAATTAAAAGAGGAATGGTTTGTCCTAAAATCGTCCGACCGTCACCAGTGGCCTAGTAGTGATGAGATTTCTGTAATGGAAATGGAGCAAAGAAGCAACGTTATTTATGCAAAGCATGCAATTATCATTCTACAGTGCAAAAACGTAGAGGTACTATAACAATGCCAGAATTTGTTTTACTTCATCTATGGGCAAATTTAAAATAGATGAGATTTCATCTTCGCTTAAATTATTTGATGCCATTTTCTTTACAGCAATAGCTAATCCTTTTTCTACCCCTATAGCTAATCCTTTTTCTACCCCTATAGCTTCACCTTCTATTTTTCCTTCGGCTTTTCCTTTAGTATATTGAGTATAAAACTCTTCGCGAATATCAATCATTTCTATTTTATAGCGCATATAGGCAGCTTGTTCTTGTATGCTCATTTTTAAGAAATTTAATCGTTCGGCTGCAAGTTTGATATATTGTTCTTTGAAACTATCTTTAATACTTTCATGTTTCATCATATACAACCATTCATCAATGCTACGATTTATTTCATCATGAAATGCAGGTATTGATATAACAAAGTATTCAGGCATAATATCAACTAGATCAAATTTTGTTCCATCTTCTCTTTTTAAGTGTAACTCTAACGGTTGGTGACTTTCTACGTCACGGATAATTGTTTTTCCGTGATAAACGCTATTACCACCAATATCAAAATATAACAAATTAATATGAATTACTTTTACTATCTTTAAATAATCTTGGGATTGACCAATACTATCAACAATAATTCTACTACTAGAAAAACAGGCTTTATGCATAAAGTTGTATTTTTCATTGCGTTCAATCTCAATTATATAC
>CAITEL010000276.1 GCA_903891375.1 uncultured Neisseriaceae bacterium | reverse complement strand
TACACGAATAGCAAAAGTTTTACCATAAATACCTACCATACCTACACCTGTGACAAGGCTTAAATCATCGGTAATATATATGGGCGGTGATAGTTGGGGTACTTATAAAGATTGGGATGTGGCAAAAATTGGCACTATGTATCCATATCGAGCATTACGGATTACACCTAAAGTTGTAAATATAAACTCAAAAGTAGTTAAGAAATTTAATATTGCATATCTTAAGCAATATAAAGAGTCGCCAGATGCTATTTCATATGTGACATATAATACTTTGCAATCTATTACCGATGCTATGTTGGGCTACAATTGTCATTATATCAAAATTGATGACAATATACTATGTAGTTATAAGCTTGCCATATTAAAAAATGTGCAGTGGTATCGACCAATTATACATGAAGTATATGAAATGACAAAACATAAGGATGTATTTATAACAGATATTGAATAGTATCTCAATATATTCCAGCGTAATAATTTGTATTGGATAAGTTGATAATTAATTTATATAAAGAAGTAATAGGTAAATTAATGAATAAAAAAATTGGTTATTTTTATGCAATAATGGCGGCAATGTTAAATAGTTTAATCGGTATATTTAGTGTTAAGCTTATTTCTATAGGATTGCCAACATACTCAGTATCATTTTATAAATGTTTATTAGCGTTTATTATTATTTCTGGTGTTGTGTTCTTTACCAGTAAAATTAAGCAATGGATGATATATTTAAAAAATAATTTGAAAAAAATAATTATCTGTGCATTTTTGGGTTTTTTTGTATTATATTTTTTTGAGACAGTTGCCTATAAATATATAAAAGTGCCATTTGTTGTATTTTTATTACTTGGCGTAGCAACAATAACTACTTTTATTTTGAAAGCTTTTTTAAACACAAAATTTCTAAAATTTGGTGAGATTTTGAGTTGTACTTTGAGTTGTACTTTTGCGCTGATCGGGTTAATTCTGCTTTTTGATGTGAGTGATTTTTATGAACAAAGTATTTTTGGTGTTATATGTGCAGTGATAACTGGTATGGGTTATGGTTGTTTTTTAACGTTTAGTTCTAGATTTAAAATTGGCTCTGGGTTAATCGTAGTAAATTCGTTAATGCTATTTGGATGTATATATTTATTAATTCCTTTTATGATTTATGGAGTACAAGGAATCCATAATTTGACGTCGTTAGGTTTTATAATTGCATTAGCAATATTTCCGACTATTGGTGAATTTTGGTGTACAACAAAGGCACTTAGTATATTATCAGGTGAACCTGTGCAATTATTAGAATTAACTGAACCGATTTTTTCAATAATTATGGCGTGGTTAATTTTATCGCAAAAATTGAATCTTATTCAATTATTGGGTGGTGGTTTTGTGATAATTGCAATATACATAAATATGTTTAGGTCAAAATAATTTGAAAAATGGACCTAAAATTAGTACATTAGCTGATGTAATTAAGCAAAAAATTCGTAAAAGAATATATATTGCGTTATTCGTTATTTTATTAATCCCGCTTATATTATTTATATATGCGTATTATTTAGCCATAAATATAGTAAAGAGTGAAATTAATTCTGAAGTTACACAATTAGCTGATAATATTATGGGGCAATATTTGGTTGATAATTTTAATGCTATTAAATTAAATATTATATCATTTAATAGTTCGCATCCTAATTATCAAGTTGAGTGGATAGCATTACCACTAAAGAAAATTAAAATCCCTACCTTTAATTATGGTGCAATAAATTTTACGGCAAAGTATCCTGTTTTTTATGATGTTGGTGGACAGAATGTTGATGCTGGGCAGTTATTGGTTAGATGTAAGCTTACTTTCTTAATTTATAAAAGAATTTTTGCCATAATTATTTTATGTATAATTATTTGTGGATTTACCCTCCTATTGTATTTACTGTTAATCCCTTTAGCTTATGATATTCCAAATCATTTAATTGTTCAACCGATGCAGTCGCTTATTAAATTAATGCATACTGACGAAAATAATGACGGTGATATATCAGTTAATAATACATACGAAGAATTTCAACAAATTGACCAGCAAATTCGACAATTATTTGTGGTTGTAAAAAAACAAGAAAACAATTTGGCATTTATGACTATTTCGCGCAAGGTTATTCATGATATTAAATCCCCATTAAAAACTGCACTATCGTGTAATCACAAATTATATAAAGAGGGTGGATTAAATAATAATTTAATACGAAAAATAGATCGTTCGTTGCATAATATACATAGCCAGTTAGGTCAATTGTATAAAAATATAGGAAAACGTGAAGCAATTGGAGAAGAAAATAATCATCAGCCATGTCATATTTTATTTAAATCCTATATTCAAGAGGTTATTGCGGATAAAATAATTGAGCAAAATAAAATCATTGAAGTGTTGGTTGATACCACAGGAATTCATGATGATTTGTGGGTTTTTGTTGAACCATATATTTTTATAAATCATATTTCAAATTTATTGAATAATGCATATGAAGCAGTAGAAAATAAAAATAATAATGCAATAATTAAAGCTAAGTTATCCGAAGAGATGGGTAACCACCGATTAATTTGTGAAATTTCAGATAATGGTTGTGGCATGGATGACGACATGCGGCAAAAAGTAGTAAATGGTTATACAACTAAGGAAAATGGTTCTGGCATTGGATTAAGTTCTGCGAATAATTATTTTAAGGAAATTGGTGGAGATTTATCCATAAAATCTACACTAAATGCTGGTACAATGGTTATAATAGAAGTTCCTATATCTGAGCCACCAATATGGTTTAAAGAAATTACATTATCTAATTATGTTGTGGTTTTGGATGATGATTATGAAATACATGCATTATTGCAAACCGTACTGCAGAATGTGCCCGAAGTTAGATATTTTACACAAGTTGCACGATTTAAACAGTGGTATGAAGATAATACGTCTCATTTGGGAGCGGTAACATATTTTATTGATAATCAAATTGAATGCCGTGATAAATTAGGTGTGGATCTAATCAATAGTTATAAAATTAACCATCAGGCATTTTTGATGACGGATGATTATGATGATAGCATGTTACAACAAAAAGTAATTAATTTAAATATACGGATGATACCTAAACAATTATTTAAGACAATATTTAAAGAGGAGCTATGCTGTGAATAATCAGGAAGCATTATATATTAAGGATTATGGCTATTTTACTAATAACGATGAACAAGAATTAGATGCGAAAGTTGTTGTTCCGTTCCATTCAGATTTAGGTGAGCGGTATTTGATTAATTCAAGATATCGTAGGATATTCTTCTGCTTAGCCCAATGCTTTGTACCACAGCAACATGTTACTACGTGTGGTGTGGCGTCTAGCGTTATGGTGTTAAGTGCTATTTATGTGCAAAAACGGATAAAGCGCCCATTAGATAAAGCTAGCGTACTTAGGGATACTAGCACAAATGTAAGTATGGCTAATTTTATCTGGACTGAGCAAAATTTCTTTGAGAGTGCACAATTAGTTTTGAATCAAAATGAGATCATGGGGAAAGCCATGAATGAGAAGCATCAATACAATCTAGGTATTGGTTTGGATACTCTATCAAATGCATTAAATATAATATTGGATAATGTTAATATGAGTACAACTACATATCATGTTGATATAATTACTCAGCACCAACTTAATGAGTTTAGGTGTTTAATCAAAGATGTTATGAATAGTTCTAATCAATATATAATTGTTAATTACAATCTAAATATGCAATGTCCAGAACTAAATTGTGGACATTTTGCACCAATTGCAGCTTATGATCAAGTCAGTGATAGGGTTTTACTCCTTGACCCATGGGCATCATTCTCACCGTGGGTATGGATAAAATTAGCCGATTTTTATGCGAGTATGAATACGTTAGATGGTAATAATTATCGTGGTTATATTGTTATTGGAGATATTTAATTGAATATTCTTATCGGATTCACATAATTTCGCTAAATTTACACAGTATTTCTCCGCTATCCTACAGATTATGTTCAGCATGAACATAATCGATTAATCAAATCAATTTTCTACGAATGTATTTGCTCGCTTTCAACCAAATGTTTTGAGGTTTATTCAATCGTATATGGTATCCTAAATTATATAT
>CAITEL010000275.1 GCA_903891375.1 uncultured Neisseriaceae bacterium | reverse complement strand
TTCTATAGGAATATCAAGATTTAATAAACGTGATAGATATCCATAGAATACATAACGCTTGTGAAGTTCAGTATCTCGATAATCAAATATTTGAGATAAAAAATCATACACACGACGATAGCGACCACATTGATTGATAAAGTCTTTTAACTCTGCCATATGTAATTTAATTTCATTAAGACGTTGTTCGATTTTTTGTTTTTCAAACTCATCACGTAAAAAATCTTTGCGAGCAATTAAAGCTTTATAATCTGATTTCAGACGATCTTTTACATTATTAAACCTTTTAACACAAGCTTGTAATGCAACCATGATTAAATCTGGTTTATTATATAAAAAATTTGCTCTAGCGACTTTATCAATATCTTCTTGATAATAAACTTTTTCACCGTTAGGATAGGTAAACTCATCAAGTTTAATTTGGCAGTCATCTATTAAATTAGGATCAGTTACATCTTCTAGTTCAGTATTTGTATAATAAACGCTGAATGCTTTTTTAATATCTACGGGGTCATTAACAAAATCAAGTATATACGTAATATCTTTAATGTGCGTAGTGCCATTTTTATGAATTACACAAGTCCGATTCAGACGTGACAAGGTTTGAACAGTGGCAACCCCAGATAATTTTTTATCAATATACATAGCACACAATAGGGGCTCATCAAAACCAGTTTGAAACTTATTGGCAACTATTAAGCAATTCCAATCAGTATATCGATCTTTTTCTTCTGCAGTTAATGCATCAGATAAATCTCGCCCCCGAAGAGCAGGATTTAACATATTTTCATTAAACTCTTTATCACCATTTTTAGTTGGATCAGTTAATGATCCTGAAAACGCCACCAGTGTCTTTAAATCATATTCATTACGGGCAATATAGTCGTCAATTGCTTCTTTAAATCGTTTAGCCTTTAACCGTGATTTCGTCACAATCATTGCTTTAGCTTCACCCCCTATAAGATGCCTTACTTTTTTACGATAATGTTCAACTATTATCGCTACTTTTTGACCTACATTATCAGGATGTAAGTCTACCCAATTTAAAATGGTTTTTTTGGTTTTTTGTTCATCTAAACTATCTAATTCAACTAATCTACCAGCTCGCGATAATTTAAATGCTGTACTATAGCTGGTATAATTTTTAAGTACATCAAGAATAAATCCTTCTTCTATAGCCTGATTCATGGAATATACGTGAAACGGCAACGGTAATCCATCAAGATTTTTAGTACCAAATAATTCCATTGTTTTTTCTTTTGGTGTTGCAGTAAACGCAAAAAAAGAAGCATTTTTTGGGAATTTTTGTTTTTCCATTTGCTCAGTAATAATATCATCCAAGGACATTTCTGAATTATCATCATGCAGAGATACTGCTTTTTTAAGATTAGCCGCAGATCCACCAGAAGTTGAACTATGTGCTTCATCAATAATAATTGCAAAATTACGCCCATTAAAATCTGCATCATGAATTTTGTTTAACAGGAAGCCAAAAGACTGAATGGTAACAATAATTATAGATTGTTCTCGTTTTTGCAGAATATCAAGTAGTTGTCCTGCTTTTGATCCATTATTGTCATCTATCCATTGAACAACTCCATCAGTCTTAACAAATTGATTAAGGTTTTTTTGTAACTGATTGTCTAATACTCTACGATCAGTGATTACAAATACGCATTCAAATAATCGCTGATTATTATAATCATGAAGTTCTCTTAATTGTGTAGCCAACCAAGTAATTGAATTGGTCTTTCCACTGCCTGCACTATGTTGAATCAGATAACGTCTACCTACACCATTAGTTTTAATATCATTACATAAATTACTCACAACATCCAATTGATGATAACGAGGGAAAATTAATTTTTTATCAATTTCATAAACATAACGATTAAGAATATCTAACCATTTCTCCTTAATTAAAATCTGTTGCCATAAATAAGCAGTTTTATAACCTAATGGATTGTCTGGGTTTCCAGCTTCACCATCACAGCCCAAATTAAATGGTAAAAACCGAGTTTTGTCACCATTTAGCTGAGTTGTCATATATACTTCATCAGTCGACACAGCAAAGTGCACCACGCAGCGTTTAAATGCTAGCAATGGCTCTTTTTGTCGAGTTTTAGGGTCTATTGGTGGTCTATCGTATTTATACTGGTTAATTGCATCAATAATATTTTGAGTAAAATCAGTTTTTAACTCTAACGTGGTAATTGGAATACCATTAATAAATAAAACAATATCCATACTTTCATTACTACGATATGGAGAATAATGTATTTGACGAACTACACGCAAAATTACTTGCTCGTATTGTTGTAATACGGTAGTATTAAGATTATATGGCGGTTTAAATACACACATATTAAATTTAACATTTGAAACCTTAAAGCCATTTTTTAAGACATACAATGCACCATGTTTATTTAGGTTTTCTGAAAGCTTGTGAAGTATGAGATTATTTGCTGCGTCAGCCTCGCGTTGATCTCCAACCAATCGTTGATAATCTTTTTCTTGATGAGTTTTAACCCAAGATATTACATCTTCAGAATATAATGCTAACTCTTTAGAATAGCTTGTATTAAATCCCTTCTGCCAACCATTTGCAATTAATGTTGCTTCAATTTCATCTTCAAAATAGATTTCCTTATGGGGTGCGACGTTTAAATAATGTCAGCAATGGATGGAAATGTGT
Source organism: uncultured Neisseriaceae bacterium (assembly GCA_903891375.1). GTDB lineage: Bacteria > Pseudomonadota > Gammaproteobacteria > Burkholderiales > UBA11063 > Aquella. The sequence continues at coordinate 88 of CAITEL010000275.1, read as the reverse complement.
TAAACTTCACCCTATTCTAATTGCTGATTATTTATGAGGGTTAACCAATGGCGACTATTATTCAAAAATCTGAAACTGAAATTATGAT
>CAITEL010000274.1 GCA_903891375.1 uncultured Neisseriaceae bacterium | reverse complement strand
TTTGCATGCACAAGAAATTGAGTGATGAGCATGGCAATTTGTATAGTGATTGAGGCTAGTAAATGTACAAAATACCCGAAAATGTTTTAAAATATTATAATTTATATACATATGTGAAAGCTTTTCATATAATCTCGGTGGTATGTTGGTTTGCAGGCTTATTTTATTTACCCAGATTATTTGTATACCACGCAATGACAGAGAATAAAATATCACAAAATCAATTTAAAATAATGGAACATAAATTATTTTGGTTTATAATGACACCAGCGGGAATACTAACATTACTTTCTGGTGAATTATTAGCACATGGTTTTGGCTTTTCGGGTATGTGGTTGCACATAAAGGTAAGTTTGGTGGGTACGCTAGTGTTATATCATATTTATTGCTTTAAATTAATGGATGACTTTGCAAAAGATTGTAATAATAAATCGCATAAATGGTTTAGAATTTTTAATGAGTACCCTACCATTATATTAATTCTTTGTGTAATTTTGGCCGTTGTAAAATAAAATATACTTATTTGTATATTCCAACCCATGTTGTTGCTAAGCTCCTGACTTACTGCTTGTAAGGTGGAGCCGCTTGGCGTCTTAATGGTTTTTGAGTTTGTGCGAATATAGATGTCATTTATAGAATAAATTAATTAAAATTATGTTGAATCAAGATAACATTGTAGCGATAGCAACTGCACATGGGTTTTCTGGTGTAGGTGTTGTACGAGTTTCTGGAAAGTCGCTTCTATCTTTTGCCTTAACAATTACACATAAATCTAAAATTAATCCGAGGGTGGCTACATATAGTGAGTTTTTTGATTCAAATCATGAAGTTATCGATTCAGGATTAATTTTATATTTTCCTAGCCCTAAATCATTTACGGGCGAAGATGTTCTTGAGATTCAAGGGCACGGTAGTCCAGTTAGCTTACATATGGTTTTAAAGCGTTGTCTTGAATTGGGGTGTAGGATAGCTGAGCCAGGGGAGTTTAGCCGACGAGCATACCTAAATAATAAGATAGATTTAATCCAAGCTGAAAGCATTATTGATTTGATTCATGCTGAGAGCGAAATGGCAGTAAAAAGTGCGTTGAAATCACTGAGTGGCACTTTTTCTAATTATATTAATAAGGTTAACGAGCAACTAATTAACTTACGCATGTTTGTTGAGGCAACATTAGATTTCCCTGAAGAAGATATAGAATTTATAGTTGAAGCGAAAATTAAAAACAAACTAGAAATACTGCAAACAGAAATTAAACATTTATTAGCAAATACTAAACAGGGGGTGCTTTTAAATAATGGTGCTAATATTGTTATAGTAGGACGACCAAATGTTGGTAAATCAAGTCTTTTAAATGCGTTAGCTAATGAAGAAATTGCTATTGTTACAGATATCGCAGGAACCACCCGTGATATAATTAAAGAGAAAATTGTAATTAACGGAGTGGTATTTAATTTGATTGATACTGCAGGCATTAGAAATACTGACGATGTGGTAGAGAAAATTGGCATTGAGCGAGCGCTACATGCTATAAGTAATGCAGAAATGTGTTTAGTTTTGCTTGATGATAGTATTGGTATTACCCCAGAAGATGATGATGTTTTGGCTAAAATTCCGCAAGAATTACCACTAATATACATACATAATAAAATTGATATAACGGGTGTACGTGCCAAAGTTGAAAAAAAGGACAAACAAACTAGAGTTTATTTATCAGCTAAAACACACATGGGTGTGCAGTTGTTACGTAATGAAATTTTAAAATTAATCGGTTTTGATAGTGCATGCAAGGATGTGTTTATTGCACGAACCCGTCATTTAGAATCGATGAATAAAGCAGTACATCATATTGATACATCTTTTACTAACTGGCATAACCTTGAAATATTGGCAGAAGAATTGCGTTATGCACACAGCAATTTGACAGATATAACGGGAGAATTTACTGCCGATGATTTATTGGGGGAAATATTTAGCAAATTTTGTATAGGTAAATAAAAAATAGCGAAATATTCTGTCTTGCGTTGCAGTAGTGGGGGTTACATGCTATTGTAATTATTTGTATTTTGTGGTATAATATATATATTATATAGGAGTACGTATTATATATATGAGAGCGATTTTTTCCACAATTGTAATTAATGTTTTTTTACTTTTTTTATTATACTTAGATCATATTATTGTAGAATTAGATGACTTTGATTCTTTATATGTATACTATACGATGCAACAATCTTCTGGATTTATGATTTTTGATGTGTTGTATGAGTTTTTTTGTACGCTGGGCAATTATGTGTGCTATCTTTTAATTTTTTTATTTATTAATACAAAAATTATTTCGATTATGTTTGTAATAACTGCTGTAACTGTGGCTGTGATTAGGTGGACTTTAGCCAAATACGTGTGTTTAAATGTTGTATTTCCTAAAGATTACATTTCAAGACCTTTTTGTAAAAGGCGATTGTTTTTTCAAACCTCGCGTTCTATTTTACCCTTTGTTTAATATTCTACTAAATAATTTTGAATTAAATTGATTATTAAATTATTTTATGTATTTAATAATTTTTATTGTTAAT
>CAITEL010000273.1 GCA_903891375.1 uncultured Neisseriaceae bacterium | reverse complement strand
ATTACCGCTCGGGATAATTTTTATTATTTCGAAATAATGCTACCAGATGAATAATCGGATAGATAGATTTTGCATAAATAACTGTAATATCATAAGGTTAGTAATACCACCCTACCATAGATGGTATGTGCAACTAAACTCTGTGGGGTGGCTATGTTGCAGTCAACCCTGAAACCCATATAGGCCATTCATATTTACATATCGACTTACAGCATGAATTAAAGGCAATGAATTTGTAATAAAGATCGGGGGAATATGCTATAATTAAGTACTTAGAGAATTAAATTAAATGGAACAAAATAAAATGACAATAAAACCAGAAAAGCAACTAATCAGTTTTGATTACGCTATGAAGTATATTTAACAAGTTGATATAGCTAGATTTCCAATTATATCAAATTGTTGCTTTTTTGCTAATAATTTAACTTACAGCACCAGTGGTGTTTATTTTTGCGCTATAACTCATGCATTTTATTCTATATTTATTAAAAACATTTATCATGCGTTCTGCCACCACTAAAGCAGAATCTTTGCTTTTATTTAATGTGAACAGTGAAGGGCCAGAGCCAGATATCCCAAATCCTAATGCTCCAGAATTAAGCGCCACATCTTTAACTTCATTGAAGTAAGGCATTAATAATGCACGCACAGGCTCAATTATTACATCGTTGAGTGATCTGCCAATTAACGCATAATCATTTAAATATAAACCACTAATCAAACCACCTAAATTGGCTGTTTGAGTAATTACATCTTTTAACGCAACATTATGCCGTAGTATACTGCGTGCTTCTTTTGTATTAATGCTAATATTTGGATGAACAATCGTATAATATAAATCTTTTGGGGTAGGTAATTGGATTATATCTAATGGTGTATAACTTCTAATTAAAATAAATCCTCCTAACATTGATGGAGCAATATTGTCTGCATGAGCCTCACCACTTGCTACAGTTTCTCCCATCATTGCATACTGGATAAGCTCCATTTTAGATAAACCTAACTCAAGTAAATTATTTAAGGCATAAATTGCAGCTACACTACTTGCAGCACTTGAACCCAAGCCACTTTCTAGAGGCATATTTTTGTGAATCGTTATTTCAATACCACATTTAATATTTAGCTTTTTTAATAAATATTTAACTGCCACAGATGCTGTATTTTTATCTGGATTTAATGGTAGCTTCCCTGCATCACCTGTAATTTTTTTGATTATAACATTTTTATGCTGTGCTTTTTGTATAATTACTGTATCACCAGGGGTTTCAAGAGCAAAGCCTAGAATATCAAAGCCACAATTTAGATTAGCACAACTTGCTGGCGCAAATGCTTCTATACGCTGTGTTGTGGCCATAACTCATCCCTTTAAATAGTTTGCAATACTAATTATTTCAGCAAATAAACCAGAGGCAGTGACGGCGGCTCCTGCTCCTGGGCCTTGTATGACTAATGGTCTATCTTTATAGCGTAAAGTTGTAAACGACACTATATTATCACTGCCAGATAAATTATAAAACGGATGGTTCTTATCCACCATTTTTAGGGCAATGGATACAGCGGTGTGTTCGTAAGTTGCTATAAAGCGTAGCACTTTATTTTGTTTGGTTGCAGATTGTTTCAGTTCTTCAAAAATATGATTATTCTGTTCTAAACTAATAAAAAACTCCTCAACTGATTTAGCTTTTTGACATTCACTCGGTAAGATGTTTTTATAAGTTACATCCTTTAATTCGAGCGGTGTGCCATCTTCACGTGCCAAGATTAATATTTTACGAGCAACATCCGTGCCATTTAAATCATCCCGTGGGTCAGGCTCGGTATAACCTTGTTCTTTTGCTTTTTTAACTATTGCACTAAAAGTGGTTTTACCTTTAAAGTTATTAAATATATATGACATTGTACCAGACAATACTCCCTCAATTCTAAGAATTTT
>CAITEL010000272.1 GCA_903891375.1 uncultured Neisseriaceae bacterium | reverse complement strand
TTAAAAAAACTTATTCTAATATACTATCAGATTTGCAGTCTAATAAGTTATCACAAAATGATATTAAACAAATTTGCAAAGATGAGGAATTCAAGAAGCTTGCAATGAATAATATTAATGGACTCATTCATAACAATTTTATAGATAATCAGACTCGATATGAAGCAATATTAAATAATACATTACATAAATTTGAGTATAAAATCACAACTAAATTAGCAAGAGTTATGCGCAATACACTCATTCATAACAGCTTACAAAAAACAAAATTTTTAAAAATTAAATTATCACCAAAATATGGAGACAATTCACAAGAAGTTTTTCTAGCTTGTGAATTTGAGCATTTTGTTAATTTATTAGGGTCTAAAAATATAAAATATAAAGATCTGGGGCATTATTTTTCAGACGATCATTTACGATGTATACAATTCGGTTATTTAAATCCAACTGGTTCACAATTTAATGAAATGAAGAGAAGAACTAAGATTGTTAAGCCTGAAATTTATGAACAAATTATTACCTTAAATTTAGGGTCTTTAGATTTTGATAATACAGAAGCGGAATTTAAAGAGCGTTTTAAATTATGGTCCGAAAGTACTTATTTGGAATTAGAAATCGATAAATCTTATCGATTATTTTCTTATGAAAAATACATCGATACAAAGAAAGAAGAACCTGATAACAAATCAGACGGTATGTACTTTCATATTGATGATGCAATAAAAGATATTTATATGTTATATATTGATTACTTTACGCAATTGCATAAATTAATTTCAGAGTTATCGGGAGATAATATAAATGAGTTTATCCAACTACAGAGAGACATTGGGATTAACCAAGAAAAAATTTTGGTTACAAAAAGATTATTAAGTTATAAATTACCCAGTACAGAACTATAATATTTATTAAATGGAGAAAGTTGCAAAATGACTGACATTAAATTATTTGAATCACAAACGGTTCGTACTCACTGGGATAATGATACCGAAAAATGGTACTTTTCTGTAATTGATGTGATTAGTGTTCTTACTGATAGTATTAACCCTCGTGATTACTGGTTTAAAATGAAAATTCGCGTACAAAATGAGGATGGAGCGGAACTGTCGACAAATTGTCGACAGTTGAAAATTAAAGCATCAGATGGTAAGATGCGTTTAACGGATTGTGCTGATACAGAACAGTTGCTACGTATTATCCAATCAATCCCATCACCAAAAGCCGAACCATTTAAATTGTGGTTAGCTAAAGTTGGTTATGAGCGAATACAAGAAATATCTGATCCAGCACAAAGTTTAGATCGTGCTAGAACCAATTGGCAGAAATTAGGGCGTAGCGAAAAATGGATTCAGCAACGTATGACGGGACAAGAAACTCGAAGTAAACTCACTGACTATTGGAAAGACAACGGAGTTGAAAAAACTGATGATTTTGCTAAACTCACCAACATTATTCACCAAGAATGGACGGGAGTGAGTATTAAAGAACATAAGCAAATTAAAGGTCTTAAAACCCAAAACTTACGCGACCATATGTCAGAGGCTGAGTTAATTTTTACCGCATTGGCCGAATTATCTACTCGTCAAATTGCAGAAAGTATAGAAGCACAAGGTGTAGTTGAAAATGCTAAAGCAAGTAAACGAGGTGGGTCAATTGCAAAACGAGCAAAAATTGATTTTGAACAAGAAACTGGCAACAAGGTTGTAACAGGTGATAATTGTTTACCTCCAGTAAATGAAATTAAAAATATAAAGAAGAGCTAATATGAC
>CAITEL010000271.1 GCA_903891375.1 uncultured Neisseriaceae bacterium | reverse complement strand
TGATTCACATAGCCATTCATGGTTAGAATTAGATTACTATAAATTGCATATATAATTGGTGGTGCAATAAAAACCAAACTCCCCTGCACCCTACCCAACTGTATACTAATCGGTAGAACTAGAAACGCCATAACAAACATCATTATAGCATTAGATATTCTCCATGATAATTCTGCTTTAGCATTAGTATTACCTTTATTACTAATTTTAACTAGGTGGTTTATCGATGACGTTGATATATTGGTGTTTTGTGATTTTGGCGGAACATAATTAGTCCTAATTGAGGCTTTCAATTCCCCAAAGGTTAAGTCCACCTTACTATACGAACTATTTTGTTGCGGTGTTATTTGGTCACGGTGGCCATTTTGTAAAATCAAGCTTGTAATGAAGTGATTATTTTCTAATTTACCATCTGTTGCGGTCACATTATAGGTTATACCATCAGCATCAACGTATTGCATAAAAATATTTTTAGCATAACCAGTTGATAACGAATAATGATCAAGGAAAAACACTTGCTTACCTCCATCATTTTCTTTAAATACTCCTGGTGAAATCAAGATACTTGTTTGTTGTTTCGATAAGTATTCAGTATATTGATTTGATTTTTCAGTTGCCCACGGTGTAATATACATAGTACACAAAGCACAAATAATGGTAAAAGGGATGACAAAAATACTTACTCGGCGTAACCAAAAAAATGGTGAAACACCTGAAGCCAACCACACTGAAAATTCATGGTCTTTACAATAACGATTAACCGTAATTACAACTGTTAAAAAGCAGGAAATAGTTAAGATTTGCGGAAAACTTGCAATCGTGCCATAAATCATCAGTGTAGCTAATGTAGTTGCAGGTATATTGCCAGAATTATTTTGTTCCAATAATTTAAATAATTCAGTAATCGGTAATATAAATATTAATACTGTAAGGATTTTTACAGCGTTACTAACTAATTCACGATAAAAAACTTTTTTAACTAACATATTACTCTTAATGTTAAAATGATTACTTCAAGACTATATTTTATCATTACTAGTAAGTAAGCGAGGAGCTATTAATACCATGAAAGTAAAAATTCAAAAATCAGTAATTGAAATTTCTAATAATTCTAATGCACAGCATGACCTTAATGTGATACTTTTATTTGAAACAGATTTACTGAGTAACGGTAAAAAAACCATAAAACCTATAGATATACCACAATTAATCGACCTCACTAATTCTGGAGCATTGTGTTATATAAATGTAGCCACTCAAACAACATTATTATTAAGTCTAGGCAACCTTTCTAAATTTAATTTAGAAAATTATTTAAAAGCTTTAAAAACATTAGCTACAACTTTAAGTAATAATAAAAAAATTAAATCAGTAAATATTATCATAGAAGAACAAATTGCCAAATTACTTAAATGTAATATTGATGATTATATTGAACAGACACTTTTTAATTTATTAAATTTTTTATATTATTTTGATGAACAGAAATCTACTCATAAAACATTAAATTTAAAAACAATTAACTTAAAAACAAAACAAGATGGTTTGCACAGTATAAAAAATGCAATAAATTTAGTTGATGGTGTATCGTTACTTAAACATTTAGCCAATAATCCTGCAAATGTAATTACCCCTAGTTATATCGGAAAAACCGCTAGCGAATTTGCTAAATTATCAAAAAAAGTGAAAGTTGAAGTACTCGACCAAAAAGAAATCAAAAAAGAAAAAATGCATTCTTTCTTAGCTGTAGCCCAAGGTTCTAACGAAAAACCAAAATTTATTAAACTTGAATATACTGGTGCCACAAAAGATAAAAAACCAATAGTACTTATTGGTAAAGGGATAACCTTTGATGCTGGTGGTATTTCAATTAAACCTAGTGCTAACATGGATGCAATGAAGTATGACATGTGTGGTGCAGCAACAGTTATTGGTATATTTTTATCTACAATAAAGCTTGAGTTACCAATTAATTTGGTAGTATTAGTCCCTACTTGTGAAAACTTGCCTTCAGGCACAGCTATAAAACCTGGCGATGTAATTAAAACATTATCAGGACAAACAGTAGAGGTGCTAAATACTGACGCAGAAGGTAGATTGATTTTATGTGACGCCCTCACCTACGCACAAAGATACGACCCAGAATTAGTAATTGATGTAGCAACCCTAACAGGTGGATGTATTGTGGCATTAGGTGCTATCGCTAGTGCATTATATAGTAATGATGAGCCACTAACCGCTAAATTAAAAGCTTCCGCATCTAAAACAAATGACAAAGTATGGCAAATGCCTTTGTTTAGCGAATACCATGATATGTTAAAAGGCACAACTGCCGATATTGCTAATATCGCTGGCTGGAAAGGACAAGCATCAAGCCCAACGGCAGCTTGTTTCTTAGAAAAATTTGTAAGTTATAAATGGGCACACTTAGATATAGCTGGAGTTGCTGATGGGCAAAGTATTTATAATAGTCATGACTACCATGGTGCAACAGGTAGACCATTTTATTTATTAATAGATTTTTTACGCAATTATAGATACTAAAACAGATGTGAACAAACCTATAATACCCATGGAGTAGAAGGTTACAATAGTTTATTTAGACATTTTTTAGCTAGGCCGCAGCGTAAAACCAAGTGCTACAGTAAATTTAAGAAAATGTTAGAATATTCGGTTTAATTACTGATGGCTAAATGGAATGCCTCATTATCTATACTATACTCATTCATATTCAAATTCCAAGTTTGTTGCCAAGCTCCTTGCCTACTACCTGTAGGTTGCGTCGCTTCGCGCCTCCTTGGATCTTGAATCTGTTAGAGTATATATTAACAATGCCGAACTATCAGAATTTGCATGTTGCATTTGAATTCGATTGCGCCCATGTTTCATGAAGGTGCCGCCATAACACCCTATTATTATTACGAATAAAAACAGCGGTAGAAATACGATGAAGTTTATCGTATTCCATATGCTGTATTTCTTCATACAGCAAGACACAAGAATCATTATTTTCAATAATAACATTTGGTTTAGTAATGCTGATTTTTACATTAGGTCTGGCACCAAACATAGTTAATAAATATTTTTCTAGATCTATTCGTGTTAGAATAGCTCCCGATGGATTTATCATTGAAAAATTTAAGGTGAAGCTTGCAATTAATTTATTCAACTCTGCTACACTTACCTTACTAGGCCATCGGTGACGGTCGGATGGTTTTTATAGAAATTCGTTCCTTATTTCAAATTTGAGTTGTCACTTTACTTTATTGGGAACTTGTCAATAATATCATCATATGCTTTTTGCGACTCTGCAAGTGACAGTTTAGAATATATTTCTAGCGACTGCCGTGTTTCATGACCAGAATAAGGTTGAATTAATGCGTCATCAATGCCTTGTTTTTTTAACCAAGTAAATAAAAAATGTCGGAGCTTATGTGGCGATAGTGATTGTGGCATAGCTGCTTTATGCGCATAATTCGCTAGTATTTTTCTAATACCTCTTGTAGTAAAAGGTTTTTTACGGATAGATTCAAATAAATAAACCGCTCCACTAGTTCCTTCGTTTTTTGCATAAAGCATCAGTGTTTCTCGGAAATTAGTAGGAAATGGTACGACCCGATCTTTACTGCCTTTACCTAAATTAATTCTAATTTGACAGCTATCATAATCAATATCCTGTAATTTAATGTTTACTAACTCATTAACTCTTACCCCAGTGTAAAGTAATATTTTTATTAAAACCATGTGTTTCATCTCACGTGCTTGCCAGACAACTTCATAGTAACGTTTTAAATCTTCTTCGGTGGGTACATAAGGTAACCTTTTATTCTGAGTTTCAACTTTGATATTAAATTCTTCTTTAACCTTTTTAAATAGATCTCTTAAATAAATGTAGTCAGGGCGTTCATCTCGTAATATTTTAGCTATTTTTTTAACAATTTCTTTAGTTGGTGTCCTCATGCTACCTCCATAATCCAGCACATCATTCAAAAAGTGTATCAATATATCTTTGTTGTTAGCATCGCCAAATATTTTTTTGAAAGCTACATCATTTCTAGGGTTTAAGTATTG
>CAITEL010000270.1 GCA_903891375.1 uncultured Neisseriaceae bacterium | reverse complement strand
TTGTTCATCAATATGATAGAATATTCCTTTTTTCGTCTTGGTACCGTTTGTACCACCTTTACCACCAATTAGATTCCATACAAGCATTTTTTTTTGGGGGACATCAAAAGTAAATATAGAGTCATTACCTTCTTTTATGTTAGCTAATTCCTGATAATGCTTTACTATATTAACAATTATATCTTCATTCTCCTTAGCTATCTTATAACTTCCTTGTGTTCCAGAACAAATTCCATTGTTTTCATATTTAAAGCATTGCACAGCTACCTCATTATTGTGTGCTTTACTACCTATACATACCCCATTTAAACTAAAGTTATCCGAACCATCATTTAATAATAAATATAGCGTATCCATAAAATATTTAGATATATTACCTGCATTACTATTAAGATCACCAAGGAATGAACGCTCTAACATATTGGCTATAGCTTCGCCATATTTTTTAGCTAACACTATCGAAGCAGATGACACACCAACACTATTGGCAAAAATATAAGCGCGAATGTCGTGATAGACATCTTCTTTAAATGTGCCGTCAACCCGTAATTGTGTTTTAAAAACATAAATTTGGATGAAATCCTCTATGCTTTTTTTATCATGTACACCATCGACTAAAGAAAATTTGTTAAGTAACTCACTAAACCCTGTTTTAAGAACCTGATCAGTCATTAACGATGATATTTTAGCTTTTAGCGTCGATTCTTCCGCTTTAATCATCAGTCCTAATAACTCTATTTTATCGCTAATTTCAGGGTTGATTTCATCTAGCTTGACATTTTGCTCATTGATTACCTCGTTCATTTGAGTATATAACTCAGCCAAGTAATCACATGATTGATTTACTTCATTATCCGGTGCTGTAGAAAATAACTTAATCAATGAATCTAATTGTTTTGCTTGCATGCGTGATTCTTTGGCATTAGATTTTATTGTATCTATACTCGCTTTATTTAATTCACCACTTTTTTCGGCATATCCATTAAAATTTAAATATTTAAGTTCGTTTATCTTTCTAACCCCCTTAGTCTGACCCCAACCAAAAGCTTTCCCTAAACCTAAATGACCGTTTAAAACACCTTTTGTTTTGTACTCTCTTTGTGTAAAATTCTCATAACATTTTTTGAACTGTTGGTTAATTATCGGTTTTTCAACTGTATTGGTAAAATTTAAGCCCAAATCAACAACGTTTTTTGTAATGTATGCCCCAGTGATTAGCACTCCAGCATTTTTAAGTGATTCCATGTTCCATTCCTTTGTATTTGTTGATTATCCCTCTCTAATCGTGCGCACATATATCTTATCTCTATCTAAAAACATACTCCCTTCCAGTTATTAGGTTATAGTACTTAGCTGATCTTTATTGGTTTTTCTAATAGCTGGGTCAAAATCCTTTCTTAATGGCTTAGCACGAACATCATTTGAGCTTTCTGATTTCGCTCCTGATGTACCACCTGTACACGGCGTCGCTTATCAAAAACCTCAAATTTCGAGCGAGCTAAGTATACAAAAATATATGTGTACATAGTTTAGCTTGTCGCCTATTCAGTTTAAACCTGTTCTTGTAGTGATGACTCCAAAACTGATGATATCGTTTTAATATAATCATTAATATCTAGCTGTAAACTAAATAACTCTGTTTTATATACACATACATCATCATGTAGCGTTTCATCAAAACTATACTCAACCTTATCATTAAACAAATGTTTTATCTTATCCTGCGTTAATTTATTTGATTTAACTTGAATTAGATTGGGGTTCGTGTTTAATTTGTTAATTTCACGAGATATTAATTGATTGATTTGTTCAGAATTTATCGATTCATAGCCCATAGTATATAAAACTGTTTGTATTATCGTTGAAATATTTTGATTTAAACTAGCCAAATAGCTCGTAATCTTATTTAGACTCTCATCTAATAAAATTTTATTCTCAGCGCATGCCTTAGCTAACCCCTCCGCATATGCTTCTTGTTTTATTTTTTCAACTTCACTAGCACACTTTGATAATTTCTCCTTACATTCACACTCAACCCTAACCATATATTCTTTAGCTGATGCCATCAATTCAAAATCTTTAGGCGTATAAATTGCACTATCATAAGGCACATCTGAGATTTTTTCTATATTTAACATTTAATTTACCTTTAAAGTCATTGATGCATAACACTTAGTACTAAATAAAAAAATATTTTCTAATTCGTCTAAATTAGGACTATTGCCAAATAAAGAAATATTTGGGTTATTTTTATTAATAGTGGCGCCACCAAAAATATACTCAATCCGCTCCAACATCGCTGGATGTTTATTTGAATAAAGTAGTTTTAGTAATTCATAATGCCACACCCACCAAGAATTTAAGCTTTCTATCGCCATATTTTGATTATATGCGTCAACTTGAAAATTTTGACTAATTCGAAATGCATTATTGATCACTGCTCGGCTATGATTCTTAGAATGAATTGTCTGAAAATCATCCAATGTAGGATATTTATTTATCAGAAACCCCAATACCATAGTGTCAAGGATTTTTACTAATATTGCTTTTTTTAATGAAATAATTTGTAAAAATTTATCCGATATATCATAATATTCATGTTTAAAGCTATAATCAGAATCATTGTCGTGTTGACTGTCCGATTCTTCATTACACGCTACTTTAATATTATTAAAGTTATTTATTTGAGTAATTAACTCTAATTTACGAAAAAATTTCAAATTTGACATAGCTTAAATTAAACCTTAGTTACAATAAATAATGAGTGGGGGTCGTTCATAATCAAACCTCTTACAAGGTGCATAGATACCTGCCCTCACAGGTATATAGCAAAATTCTTAACTATACACTAAACTACCACTAACTTGCAATATTGTCTGCATAGTACTCAACATTTGCTCTGTTATTTTATCCATAGTTTTTAGAGTCTCGTCAGCAATGCCAGATAATGATGACTGTAAATTATCTTTCGCATTTGATGTTGCTTGTTGCATTGCAGTCGCTTTTTGTGCATCAGCTTGATATATACCACTCACCCCACGTGACATTCCATTTAATGATTGAGATAAGGCATTTAATAAAACCCCAATATTACGAGATGCCTTTACTCCGTATCTAGCGTCTATTTCTACCTCATTAATCTTAAGTCCAGTTATACCCATAGGCTTACCAAATGACTCTTTGCGTGACAAGGTCTTACTCAATTTACTCGATAAATTACCTAAGCATTCACGTTGTTTGAGTTTTAGGTAGTATGACCCGTTTATTTCATCGTGTAACTTAAGTCTAGCATCAAATGAAGTAAGTGCTGAATCTTCATTTAAATTATGAGTATATTCTAATTTATTAAATTCTGTATATTCAACCTTAGGTTGAGTGATATAAACTTCTGCCCGATTCCCAATCTTTATCTTTGAGTTAATATCACCCTGACTACTTTTATCTATAGTTAAAATGCAATCATCGTCGGTAGCATTCTTGCACTTATATGTATATACATCAGCATTAACCTGCCGTTCTACAGCCATAGCATCAAGATCTACTGTGATTGTATTATGAGCATACCTGTAGCTAAATTTAATTTTTAACTTATCTGGGGTGCCATTATAAGAATAATAATTTTTATCACTGATTGATTGAAGATTCGATTCACTGTCAAAATAAGTCTTTGTAACATTTATATTTGCTGTTGAATGTGTACAAGTACAATCATTAATTGTGTTAGTGTTGCCAGCAATAGTTAGGTTCGTAACAGGAGTATTTGCATTATTACTATAATCGAATGTAATTTTCACTTCTTGCTTTGAATCGTTATCAAAAAACCTGCATTGGGTCATATTTTCTGAATCAGTGTTATCAAATTTTGCCTCTAGATCACGAATGTTTGTATTAAATGATTTCTCTACATTTGAATCTGTATATTTTATGGTGATTACAGCTGGAGTTGTTTCTGTTACATCAGCAAACTTCAAAACCTGCGAATCAGGATCGCGGATTAATTTTGCATTACTAAACTCACTTATTCGTGAGTCATAAAATTTATCCGCCTCTTTGGAATATTCCTCAACTGAACCTTTTTTCTTTTCTAAAGATTTAACTAATTCATCACTGCCATTTTCAATTGTAGCTTTTAGCTCATTTGATTTCTTAATTTCTGTTTTGAATTTTACAGGACAAGTATTTTCCACTTTTTGAACATAAGTTTTTTCTTCGGGGGTTAATTCAACCTTAGTTACTGCAAGATCTTGCTCTACTTTATCCAGTTTATTTAAACTCATATCCAAGGTATGTTCTTTTAAATCTGAGGCAAATGAAAAACCAGCCCCAACTACGGCAAAGCCTGCAGAAACACTTTCACCCACAATATCTACCACTGCAGCATCGCATGCTTTATCATACGTATCAGCTACTTGCTTCATATTTGCATCAGAAAGTATCCCTGCTAATTTCATATTTGCTAATATTTGAGTTAATAGTGACATTTGCAATTCTGAATATACATCTAGCTCAACAAGTACAATGTTTGACAAATATGTCAGTAATATTTTAGCTATTGATGATCGTTCATCATCTACGCTATTACTATTTATATCACCCAAAGCTACTGGATGATTCTTAGAAAATAATTTTTCATGCAATTTGTTGCAATTCACAGGTGTATCATTAGGTAAGTTATCAAG